>CAVFTC010000087.1:411-7631 GCA_963625295.1 Bacteroides faecis | reverse complement strand
AAAAAACAAGCCCCGAAATGCGAACATTTCAAGGCTTGAAGCATGGCAGGGGCAGAAGGACTTGAACCCTCGGCACGTGGTTTTGGAGACCACTGCTCTACCAACTGAGCTATACCCCTATATTAAATTGGTGGGCCATCAGGGACTCGAACCCCGGACCGACCGGTTATGAGCCGGTTGCTCTAACCAACTGAGCTAATGGCCCGTGCTGTTTAACAACGCTTAGATATTTTACCAAATAAAAAACGAAAAGTCAATACAATTTCGGCTTTTTCTTGGCGTATTTTTCGATTTTTCCGATATTTTCGTTTACGGCAATTATCTGCCGCTTAAAAATTGGGCAATCCGCACAAATTGAGATGTGCGGTATTGCCTTAAAGTGTAGCCTTAAATTATTGCGTATTCGGCAATGCGTTTTACACAGCCGCCGTCACACGCTCCCATGAATTTTTCTCTGAAAGCAGGAATTCGGTCGGTGCGGAAATCGCCGTTTTTAATGGCTGCAATTATCTCATCGTTGTTTATGACAATTCTGCCGGGGACGAAGCTCTTGTAGTCAAAATAAAAGCTTCTGTCGTGCTCATAATCCTCAAGATCATACGCATAGAAAAGCATAGGCTTATTGAGCAGCGCATACTCGAATATCAGCGAGGAATAATCGGCGATGAGAATATCGGCGGCGCAAAGTGCGGTTTCTATTTTCAGGTTCTTTGAACCGTCGAAAATAAAGTCGCCGTACTTCTCCTTTTCCTCCTCGGTCAAGCCGAATTTTTTCGCCGTGAACGGGTGAAGCTTCAGCACGATCACATATTCGTCGCCGAGCGCCTCCTTGAGCTTTGCGTAGTCAAGCGGATTTTCGTTATAAGCCACGGTCGGCGAATTTCCACGGAAGGTCGGCGCATAGAGTATAATCTTCCTGTCGCCGATCTCGGGAAAGATTTTCAAAAGCTCCTCACGCTGAGAGGATACAAAATCTTTGTCAAAATAAACATCGGTTCTCGGCGTTCCGAACGCCTTGATTCTGCGTTCCGAGCAGCGAAAAGCCTCCGCATAGCAAGGAATTACCGCCTCGGACGAGACAAAAACATCGGTATAAGTATTGTGCATCGGGAATCGCAGCATACTCTCACGGCTGCCGCCCCACGGAAGGTCAAGCGTGGAATAGCCCCACTTTTTGAACGCTCCGCAAGCGTGCCAAAGCTGGATGACCTTCGTCCCCTTCCTCGGCTGATGGGCATAAAGCAGGTCGAAATTATCGGTCAGAAAGACGCATTTACACCGTGCATAATATTTTTGAAAGCTTATGCCAAACAAAAATCTTTTTAGCGGATTTTTCGGCGAATGCATGATTCGGCAGTCGTAGCCCTTTTCCTTGAGGAAATCAAAAATTCCCGTCATGTTGTCAGGCAGATTGTCGTAATTCTGATTGTATGCAAAAAGCATCAGCTTTTCATCAATCGGCTTCTTGGCGAAAAAATTAAACGCCATCGGCCATAGCCAAAAGAAAAGAATTCTCCTTCTGAGCAGGACGATTTTTTTCTTTAACTCGTTCATAAACTCACCTCGTCAATCGGGAATTATTTCAAGCCGGACAAACATAACCGTCTTGCGGTAATGAGTGTAAGTTATGTAAATATACTTTCCGTCCGTTATCACCGCAGGATAGGAAAATTCGGCTTTTGCGTCGCTGTCCGTTTCAATCAGCGTCGGCTCGGAGAAGCTTTTTCCGTCGTCTTTGCTTATTGCGTAAGCGATAATATTTCTGTCGCCCCACGACTCGGCTATTGGGTTGAAAACAACAAAGATATCGCCGTTCGGGAGCTTAACACAGTCGATTCCGCTGTTATTGTTCGGCAAATCAGTCTTTTCGCACTTGCTCCAAGCAGTTCCGTCCTCGCTGACGCTTCGCATTATTCTGCCCTCAGTCGAACGCAGCAGAGCATAAAATCTGCCGCCGCTCTCCCAAACGGTCGGTTGAATAACTCCGTTCCCGTCAGCGTTTTCATGGTCAAACGGCATGAATTCACTTTTTTGCCACATTTTGCCTCCGTCGGCTGAGATATCGACGAACGCATCCCATTTGTCCTCCGTTTCAACCGAGGCAGGAGCTATAATTCTTCCGTCGGTCGCTACGACAGCCTTGTTTTTCACCGGTCCTCTGCCGCCCGATATATCGCCCTCAACGAGCTGAACAGGGCTTGTCCATGTGTCGCCGTTATCAACGGATTTCATATAATAGGTCTGCCATTCGGGGATTTTTCTGCCAACCTTATAGAACAGCGTTATTTCTCCGCCGATTTCCAAAAGCACAGGATTCCAGCACGGAACATCGGTCACGGTCAACCTTCTCGGCTCGCTCCAAGCCTCGCCGTCGTTGGAGGAAAGATATATTTCAACATCATCATTGCCCTCTTTTGTTCCGGCAAACCATGCGCAGAGCAGCCTGCCGCCGCATTTCAGCACTGTTGAAGCGTGGCAGTTGTTGAAAAAATTATCCTCCGCAAAAAGCTTTTGGCGTGAAATTTCTTTAATCTTCATAAAAACTCCTGCTAAGACAAAGAGACTGCCCAAGGGACAGTCTCTGAATCATCATCTTACCATTAAACGGCACGTGTAACCTTACCTGAACGCAAGCAACGTGTGCAAGCATATACCTTGCGCGGAGAACCGTTAACGATCGCCTTAACACGCTTAACATTCGGCTTCCATGTTCTGTTTGAACGTCTGTGTGAGTGGGAAACCTTGATACCGAAAGCAACATCTTTACCGCAGAATTCGCATTTTGCCATTTGTCGGCACCTCCTTTAACTACGAATACTAAACAACATTTCATATACTAACAGATTTGTGCAAAAAAATCAAGACTTTTTTAAAATTATTTTTAGTTAAAGCTCGAAAAACCGCAAAATCCGCCCTTATACTATGAATTTCTTCATCAAGTCGGGACCGAAATCAATATAATTGCCCGTAGCCTTTGCCGACTCCTCATTGATTGACTCAACGCCGCTGTCCTTTTCCTCGGACTTGTGGTAAATCATGTAGGGAACAGGGTCGCTTGCGTGAGTTTTGGTAACAATCGGCGTCGGGTGGTCGGGAAGAATCATGATCTTGTAATCCTCGCCTATCTCCTCAAGACCCTTAATAATAATCGGAAGCACACGGGAATCAATCATTTCGATCGCCTTGACCTTGTTCTCGGGCTCGCCTCTGTGGCCGCACTCGTCGGGAGCTTCAAAATGAACATAGGCAAAATCTACGCCGTTTTTTAGCTCCTCAACGGCGGCATTCGCCTTGCCCTCAAAGTTCGTATCGATATAGCCCGTTGCGCCCTCGACCTCCGGAGTGTTCATGCCTGCCGAAATGCCGATGCCCTTGAGCAGGTCAACTGCGGAAATGACCGTACCCTTTTTGTGATAAAGATCCTCAAACTTCGGAAGAATCGGCTTTTTGCCCTCGCCCCAAAGCCAGATGGAATTTGCCGGACGCTTGCCCTCGGCAATTCTCTTCTTGTTGACGGGGTGATCCTTGAGCAGGTCGTAGCTCTCTTTCATCATTGCGATCAGCGGCTTTGCATTCTCCGCCGTTGAAAGGTACGAGCCTATAACCCTGTCGGAAATATCATGCGGCGGAGTCATATTGCCAAGCTCGACCGTGCCGCCGTGATGAATAAGACAATGACGATAGCTTACGCCGTGGTAAAAATCGAATTCACCGCCGCCGAAATGCTCCTGAACGGTCTTGATGATTTCCGCAGCCTCGTCGCTCGAAATATCGCCTGCCGAATAGTCAACCATCGTCTTGTCCTCGTAATTCGGCTCATCGGAAAGCGTTACAACATTGCATCTGAGCGCAATATCGTCATCTGCCATTTTAACTCCGATGCTTACAGCCTCAAGAGGAGAGCGTCCCGTGTAGTATTTCTTCGGGTCATATCCCATAACGCTGAGGTTTGCAACATCGCTGCCTGGCTTCAGACCCTCGGCAACCGTCCTGACCAGTCCAACCTCGCCACGCTGAGCGAGACGATCAAAATTCGGCTTGTTCGCAACCATCATCGGCGTTTTTCCGCCGAGAGCGGGAACAGGATAGTCCGCCATTCCGTCATATAATACAACAACATATTTCATATATAGCACCTGCCTTGTGAGTATATTTTGTAATCTGATTTACTATCTCAATTTCTCTAAGGCGATACCGCACAATTTAGGTGTGCGGTATTGCCCTAATTATTCTTCAACAACCTTGCAGACATCGACCCAACCGCTGAATCCCTGCGCATATTTTTCAAGCTCGTCTATCGTAAGCTCGACCGCACTGTTTGAGCTGCCGACAGCAGGAAAAACCGTGTCAAATCTTTTCAGCGACTCGTCAAGATAGGTCTTAACGCCGTCGTTTATGCCGAATGGGCAAACGCCGCCGACCCTGTGACCTATCATGCTTTCAACCTCGTCGGGCGTAAGCATTTTCGCCTTTGTTGAAAAGGTTGCCTTATATTTTTTATTGTCCACCTTGGCGTCGCCGGCAGCGATAACGAGTATCGCATCCTCGCCGACCTTGAACGAGAGACTTTTTGCGATTCGCTGACCCTTAACGCCGAGAGCCTGAGCCGCAAGCTCGACCGTTGCGCTGGATACATCAAATTCTCTCACTCTGTCCTCAATGCCGAACCGGCCAAGATACGCCTTGCCTTTTTCTATCGACATGATCAAAAAATCTCCTTGGACTCAATCTGCTTTGCGGCAAGCTCGACGAACTCGTCAATGCCCATTGCGCCGATGTCGCCCTCGCCACGCTTACGAACCGAAACGCAATTGCCCTCGATGTCCTTGTCGCCCATGAGGAGCATATACGGAATCTTTTGCAGCTGAGCCTCACGGATCTTGTAGCCCGTCTTTTCGCTTCTTGTATCAACCTCGCAGCGGATGCCCTTAGCTTCAAGCTTCTTTGCAATCTCGAACGCATAGTCATGGTGACGGTCTGCAATCGGGAGAAGCTTGACCTGAACCGGTGCAAGCCAAATCGGGAATGCACCTGCAAAATGCTCGGTGATAACGCCGATGAAACGCTCGATAGAGCCGAAAACAACACGGTGAATCATGACCGGAGTGTGCTTCTCTCCGTCAGAGCCGGTATATTCAAGATTAAATCTGCCCGGGAGCTGATAGTCAAGCTGAATCGTACCGCACTGCCATGTTCTTCCAAGGCTGTCCTTGATGTGGAAGTCGAGCTTCGGGCCGTAGAATGCGCCGTCGCCCTCATTGATTATATATGTCTTGCCAACGCTTGTGATAGCGTCTGCGAGTGCCTTTGTTGCAATCTCCCAATCCTCTTCCGAACCGATGTGATCCTCCGGCATGGTCGAAAGCTCGATTTCGTACGGAAGTCCGAAAAGGGTGTAAACCTCGTCAAAGAGCTGTGCGATTCTTACAACCTCGTCACGAATCTGCTCTGGAGCGAGGAGGATATGAGCGTCGTCCTGAGTGAAGCAGCGGACACGGAAAAGTCCGTGGAGTGCGCCCGAAAGCTCGTTTCTGTGCACCTTGCCAAGCTCACCGTAGCGGAGCGGCATTTCCTTATATGAATGATGTTCAAGCTCATAAACAAGAATGCTGCCGGGGCAGTTCATCGGCTTGATTGCAAAATCCTCGCCATCGATAACGGTCGTGTACATATCGTCATGATAGTGATCCCAGTGACCCGAGGTCTCCCAAAGCGTGCGGCGCATGATCTGCGGAGTTGAAATTTCATAGTAGCCCCACTTTTTGTGAACCTCACGCCAGTAATTGATAAGGGTATTGCGAAGAACCATACCCTTCGGGAGGAAGAACGGCATTCCCGGAGCTTCGTCCCGGAGGGCGAAAAGTCCAAGCTCTCTGCCGAGCTTTCTGTGGTCACGCTTTTTTGCTTCCTCAATGGCTTCAAGGTAAGCGTCAAGGTCTGCCTGCTTTGTGAAAGCGGTTGCATAGATACGCTGGAGCATCTTGTTTTTCTCGCTTCCGCGCCAGTAAGCGCCCGTTGCGGAGGTCAGCTTAAAGGCCTTGATTCTGCCTGTATCGGGAATGTGCGGACCTGCGCAAAGCTCCGTGAACTCGCCCTGCTTGTAGAAGCTGATGTTCTCGCCCTTGTCGGCGTGCTCCTTAACAAGCTCAACCTTGTAGATCTCGCCCTTATCCTCATAATACTTGATTGCCTCGTCCGGGGTCATCTCGAATCTTTCAAGCGGGAGCTTCTCCTTGACGATTTTCTTCATCTCGGCCTCAATTTTTTCAAGATCCTCGGGGAGAAACGGCTTTTCAACATCAAAGTCGTAGTAGAATCCGTTTGCAATTGAAGGGCCTATTGCAAGCTTTGCCTCGGGGTAAAGTCTTTTGACCGCCTGGGCAAGAATATGCGAAGCGGTATGTCGGAAGGTTCTCTTTGCCTCCTCGTCATCCTCAAAGGTGAGAAATTCAAGCTCGCAGTCTCCGGTGATCGGGGTTCTGAGATCCTGATACTCGCCGTCAATTTTGCAGATGCAAACAGCCTTGTAAAGTCCCATGCCTATGCTCTTTGCAATGTCCATGGCGGTCGTTCCGTTTTCGTACTCCTTAACGACGCCGCCTTTCAATGTTACATTTGCCATTTTATAACCATTCCTTTCATGTTTTAGGATTTATAATACATTTTAAAATGCATATGTTTTACCGTAAGCCTATTTCCCTCAAGGAAAAATCATCTAACATCTTCCATCTACCGTCTAACATCTATCATCTGCCTCCCCTTGGTTGAATCAAGGGGAGGTGTCGCACGAGCGACGGAGGGGATAAAGAACAACTTGATATGCTTTTATTCCTTATCCCTTCCACCGCAAGCGGTTCCCCTCCCCTAACCATAAGGCGAGGCTAAAAATTTCTCATAAAAACAAAAAGCTCCATCCCAAAACAGGGATGAAGCATAGCTCCACGGTTCCACCCGTATTGCAGCCAAGGACTGCCACTCAAAGCCTTAACGCGGCGAACGGCGAACCTTATTTCGGAACGCACTCCGCAGTGGTAGCCGATTCCGAATACCGATGCGCTTGCACCAAATGCGCACCTCTCTGTGGATATTCCAACGAAGCAGCCTTCTGCGTCAACGATTTATAATATTGTTTACATTTTATAACGATTTATTTTTGTTGTCAAGTGGCAAAATGCGGATTTTTTAAAATTAAAGATGCTTCCTCAACGCAGATTTTGCCG
>CAVFTC010000087.1:0-401 GCA_963625295.1 Bacteroides faecis | reverse complement strand
GCAGACAATATCCTTTAGAATTTTCAGCTCTATCAGACTGCAATCTCCAAGCTCATAGTCAATTTCATCGGTTGCGGTCGTTTTGCTCTCTCGCTTTTCCTCAAAAAGAATGCTGTCGGTGCTTACATTAAGCGCAACGGCAATCGAGGCGAGCACAGGCAGGCTCATTTTTGTATTGCCTGTTTCGATATGGCTCATGTGGGTCGTTGAAATGTTAATTTTCTCCGCCAATGCCTCCTGAGACAGATTCAATGCCTTGCGATATTTTCTTATCCTCTGTCCTATCGCATAATAATCCACAAAAATCGCCCATTTCATTAATTTATACTTGAATTATATAGGCAGTTGTGTTAATATAAAATAAACTGTATGGGCTATAATTTGCCTATATAGTTAAATAT
>CAVFTC010000086.1:0-7736 GCA_963625295.1 Bacteroides faecis | reverse complement strand
TGCAAGTATGCGAAAACTAAGGAACCGCCGTGTACCGAACGGTACGCACGGTGGTGTGAGAGGTCGGGGGATTACTCAAATCCCCCTCCTACTCGATCTTGCCTTTATTTTATTTTTGCCGACTGTGGAATGATGTCCGGATAAAGGAGGTCGTGAATGTACTTGTCCTCTTCGTCCCAGTTGAGTATGAGAACCTCCTTACCGTCACGGGCGGAAAGCGGATAGGGCTTGTGGGGAATAATGTCCTCATGCATTGTCATTCCGAGATATTTCGGAGCTTTTGTAATCTGAGAAATAAGCTCGGTCTTTGTGAAGTCCGTTGTTACGAGCGGCAGGACTGTGTCAAGCAGACTGACCATTGTTGTAACGGATGAGCGTCTGAGCTTGGCGGCAATGGCGTTGAGAACAGCCCTCTGTCTGCCGGTACGCTGACGGTCGGTGTCAATCCAGCGCAGTCTCGAATAGGCTGCTGCCTGCGAACCGTTAAGGTCGTAAGCTCCCGCAGTGGAAACGCCGAGAACATTTTGAGCTTCTTCGGCGGTAAGTTCAACGGTAACTCCGCCGAGAGCGTCAACAATTTGCTCGAATCCGGAAATATCAACGGTGATATAATTGTCTATTCTAATTTTATAGTTTTGCTCGACGGTTTCAACAAGAAGCTTTGAACCGCCGTATGCGTGAGCGGTGTTGAGTCGCTTGTTTCCGTGATCCGGAATGGCAACATATGCCGCACGGGATAGAGAAACTATGTTTATGACATTGTTTATTGTGTTGATCGAGATGACGGTCATGGAGTCGGAACGGGGAAGATATGCGCCGTTGAACATGACGACCTCCTCGTCACCGTAGTCAACGCCGACAAGCAGAATGTTGATTATCCTGTCGTCGTACCACATGACATTGTTTGCAAGCCTTGCTCTGAGAGCCGCGTCTGCGTCTGCCTGATTGTCGAAGCTCAGCGATTCGTCAAAGTCGGGATTGGCTGTTCCCTTTGAATCGCCATAGTTGAGCTTGTTGAGATATGAGTTGATATATAGTCCCGCTCCGCCGACAAGTATGGCGAAAACAACGACGATCGCAACGAGAGCACGAAGTCCCTTGCGCCTTTTTTTGCTGTCTTTTTTCAGATCGGCGGCAGTCAGCTTGTAGCTGTCGTCCTCGGGGTCAATGACCTGATATTTATTTTCTTCCATTGGTACACCCTCCGTGTTTTTAGTAAGCGCCGAGAATTTTGCGGTGGATTGTTCGGCGTTTGCTATCTCATTATAAACTATTTCAAAAAGAAAATCAAATATTATTGCACATTTTGTTCGTAAAGGTTATAATATAAAAGATTGTTGCTATAAAATGAGGTGATTTAAAAGCTATGAACACTCTTGAAAATATGATTTTTGAGCTTTCTGAGGCGAACGGAACGCCGGGAGCGGAGGACGAAATATCAAATATAATCGAAAAATATGTGTCGGGCTTTGCCGAGGTCAAAAGAGACAGGTTTGGCAATGTGACCGCTTATCTTCCGGCGGGGAAAAAGACGATTCTTCTCGACGCTCATATGGACAGGATAGGAATGATAGTCACAGGTATTGAGGACGGAGGCTTTCTGCGTGTTGCAAAGTGCGGAGGCATGGACGCAAGGGTTCTTGCCGCTCAGGATGTCACGGTTTGGGGCAGAGAGCCTGTTTACGGCGTTGTGACCTCGACTCCGCCGCATCTTTCGACCCCGGAGGACGCAAAGAAAGCCAAGGACTTTGACTCGATACTAATTGATACGGGTATGTCTAAGCAGGAAGCGGAGAGACTTATCTCTCAGGGCGACAGAATAACCGTGAGATGTCCGCACGGAGAGCTGGAAAACGGCAGAATATTCGGTGCGGCTCTTGACGACCGTGCAGGCTGCGCTGCGATAATCAGAGCTGCCGAGCTGGTTGCGAAAACAGAGGAAAGACCGAGCGTGCAGCTTCTTTTCTCCGCCCAGGAGGAAACGGGAGGCGACGGAGCGGTCACGGGCAGCTTCAATATTGACGCCGACGAGTGCATCGCCGTCGATGTCAGCTTTGCCGATGCGCCGGATATGCCGAGCGAGAAATGCGGCAAGCTGAATAAAGGCCCGATGATAGGTATTGCACCCGTGCTCGATTACAGGATAAGCCAAAGGCTCAAGGCGATTGCAGAAGAAAAGGAAATTCCGTATCAGCTTGAGCTGATGGGCGATTCGACGGGAACGAACGCCGACCATATCGCAATTTCAAAGGGCGGCGTCAGAACCGGACTTGTTTCAATTCCCCAGCGCAATATGCACACGGGGGTTGAAATCATCGCTCTTGACGATGTCGAAAATTCGGCAAGGCTGATTGCGGAATATATTCTCGGAGGTGGTCTTGATGCTTGAGCTGATAAGGAAGCTTTCACTTCTCAACGGAACCTCGGGCAGAGAGGACGCTGTGAGAAATTATATTATAAATGAAATAAAGGGCTTTGCCGAAAGCTATGAAACCGATCCTCTCGGCAACCTTATCGTTTTCAAAAAAGGCAAAAAAATGCCGAAAAACAGGGTTATGCTCGACGCACATATGGACGAGGTCGGCTTTATGATAACAAGCATAAATTCCGACGGAACTCTCGGCTTTGAGCGTATCGGAGGAATCGATAGGCGTGTTATGCTCGGCAGGGCGGTAACGGTCGGCGAAAGAAAAATAAACGGCGTTATCGGACTAAAGCCAGTTCACATGACAAAGAGCGACGAAAGAATGTCCATGCCCGAGAAAATGTATATCGATATCGGAGCGGACAGCGCAGAGCAGGCGGCGAAGCTTGTTTCGCTCGGCGATTGCGCATATTTCAATTCCGATTTCGTGCACTTTGGCGACGGATTTATCAAGTGTAAGGCTCTTGACGATCGTGCCGGCTGCGCAATACTTATAAACATGATAAAATCTGACCTGCCATATGATATGTACTTCAACTTTGCAACGGGTGAGGAGGTCGGCTTCGGCTCGGCAGGCACGGCGGCATACAGGGTCAAGCCCGATTATGCAATAGTTGTGGAAACGACGACTGCGGCGGATCTTGCCGATGTTCCGGAAAACAAAAAGGTTTGTAAGCTCGGCGAGGGTGCGGTAATATCATTCATGGACAGGCGCACGATATATTCAAGGGAGCTTTTTGACAAGGCCTTTGAGCTTGCAAAGCGTGACGGAATCAAGGCTCAGGTCAAGTCGGCGGTCGCCGGCGGCAACAATGCAGGCGTTATCCACAAGATGGCGGGCGGAATAAAAACGATAACGGTTTCCATGCCGTGTCGATATCTTCATTCGCCGTCGTGCGTGCTTAAGGCGGAGGATATAACCGAGAGCGAGCGCATTATCCGTGCTCTGGCCGAGGAGCTTGCCGATGCTTAAGGCTGTAGAAAAGGGCGATACGGCATTTGTCGAATTCTGTCGGCGTGATGTTTTCGGCACAAGGATCGCCTGTATTTATAACTGCTATTCGACGGACTATGATTTTGTGAAATTCTGGAAGCAAACGGACGACGACGGGAAGATAATTTCCGCAGTTGGCAGGATTGACGGTGACGCAACGCTCAGTTCAACCGGCGAGAACGCCGAGGAGCTTTATGCTTTTATGAAAATCGTCGGCTTCCGCACCGTTCAATGCGAGAAGAAGCTTGCAGAGTTGATGGGAGCTGTCACGGCTCTTGACGGATATGTGGTCGAATATAAGGGCAATAAAAACAAAATCAGAGAAATTCAGGCGGAAAATGTGTTCCGTCCAAAGGAAATTTATGATATAATCAAATCGGCAAAGCTTGTCGGAGTGGGTGATTATCTCCCGTGGCTATCGGATACGACCTTCAGGCTCAACAGGGGAGCAACCTCGGCTTTATCTGCCTCGGAGGACGGAAAAATCGTTGCCTGCGCAATGAGGCTTTTTTCGACCGAGTCAGCCGTGCTTCTCGGAGCGGTTGCAACCCGTCCCGAATACAGGGGCAGGGGACTTGCGGGTGCGCTTGTGACAAAGCTTGCCGAAAGTGAGAAAAATAAGCGTGTTGAGCTTCTTTGTAAGCACGACAGCATAGTTGAATTTTATAAATCGCTTGGATTTGATGTAAAAAACGAATGGAGTATAATAACCGATGAACAATGATTTTTTTAATGTGAGCGAAAAGGTGTCCTCTGCGGCTGACGAAGCGTTGAAAAAAATTCAGCCCTATTTCGCAAAAACAGATGAAATTACCGAATATAATCAGCAGAAGGTGCTTTCCGCTTTCATAAAAAACGGCGTCAGCGAGGCCATGTTTGCCGAGAGCACGGGCTACGGCTACGGCGACAGGGGGCGTGAGGTCATAGACAGAGTGGCGGCGGATATTTTCTGCGCCGAGGATGCGCTCGTTCGCCACAATTTCACCTGCGGAACACATACCTTGGCGGTTGCGCTTTTCGGTATGCTCAGACCCGGCGACATGATGCTTTGCGTTACGGGACTTCCCTACGACACGATTCATTCGGTGATCGGAATCGGAGGCAAGGGCGACGGTTCGCTTGCCGACTACGGCGTCACATACAAGCAGGTTGACCTCAAAAACGAAAAGCCCGATTACGATGAGATTGCAGTGAGGGTCAAGGTTGAGCAGCCGAAGCTTGTCTATATTCAGCGTTCAAGGGGATATTCTCTGCGCCCGAGCCTTTCCTGCGAGGAGATAGCGAAAATTGTCGAAATCGTCAAGGCGAACAGCAATGCCGATGTTATGGTCGATAACTGCTACGGTGAGTTCACTCAGAAAATTGAACCGATTCAGGTCGGAGCGGATATAATTGCAGGCTCGCTCATTAAGAATGCAGGCGGCGGAATTGCAAAAACGGGCGGCTATGTTGCAGGCAGGGCAGATCTTGTCGAAAAAATATCCTACCGCCTGACTACGCCGGGGCTTGGCCGTGAGGTCGGCGCAACGCTCGGACATTCCCGTGAGCTTTTTATGGGACTTTTCTTTGCTCCGCACACCGTCGGTGAAGCGATAAAATCCGCACGATTTGCCGCTGCGCTTTTTGAGGAATTCGGCTTTGGTACAACCCCGAAAAGCTCGGACGACAGATTCGATATCGTTCAGAGCGTGCTCCTTCGCAATGAGGAAAATCTCATAGCATTCTGTCAGGGTATGCAAAAGGGTGCGCCGATAGATTCATTTGTAACTCCCGAGCCGTGGGATATGCCCGGCTACGACAGCAAGGTTATCATGTCGGCAGGTGCATTCACGGGCGGCGCTTCAATTGAGCTTTCCGCCGACGCTCCGCTCAGAGAGCCGTACGCCGTTTATATGCAGGGCGGTCTTAATTTTCACAGTGCCAAGGTCGGCATAATGCTTGCCGCCGAGGAAATGGCAAAAAGAGGATTGATATAATTGAAATACGACGGAATTTTTCCCGAAACGCTTGCGCTGATGGCACAGAACAGGTTTGAAAACAGCAAGGCGTTTTATGAGGAGCACAAGCAGGAGCTTAAGGACGGCTTCACCGTTCCGCTTCGCCAAATTGCGATGGCTCTCGGAAGCAAGGTCTATGCGCTTGATGACATGATAGTTACCGACCCGGTCAGAATGGTTTCAAGGATAAGGCGTGACAACCGCTACACCAAGGATAAGTCCATGTACCGTGACCACCTTTGGGTGATGTTCATGCGCAACAAGCACGAATGGTTCAACTATCCCTGTATGTGGTTCGAGGTCAATCAGGATTGCTGGGGCTACGGAGTGGGCACATATTTTGCTGACGCCCGTTTTTGGGAGCTTTACAGGAAGGCACTTATCGAGCGCCCCGAAGAGTTTCTTCATGCCGTTCGCCGTGTCGAAAGCACCGGCGCAATGTGTCTGAACGATTACTATAAAAAGAAAAAGCCGGGAGAGCCGATTCCCGAGCTTGAAAAATACTATAATGTTAGGTCAATGGGTTACATGAAAACAAGAACGGATTTCAAAACCCTTCAGAACGAAAAGGTTATTGATGAAGTCGGCAGGGCATTTGACGAATTCGCCGAGCTTTATACTTTTATTAAAACAATTTCCGACGAAAGGACGATGTCAGAATGAATTTTAAAGGCTTCAAAAGCGGCACGGATATTCGAGGCTACGGCGCAGAGCAGTTCTGCAATGAGCCGCTTTATCTCAGCGATGATTTTGTAAAGGCCGTTGCCGAAAGCTTTGCAAAATGGCTCGGCGCACGGACGGGCAAGAGCACGAACGGGCTGACGGTTTCGATAGGCCGTGATTCCCGTGTTTCCGGATCGAGAATTATGGCTGCGGCGATCGCTGCGCTGACTGCGAACGGAGTTAGGGTCTATAACTGCGGACTTGCTTCGACTCCGGCTATGTTTATGTCAACGCTTGACCTTAAATGCGACGGCGCAATTCAGATAACGGCGAGCCACCATCCGTGGGAGAGAAACGGACTTAAATTTTTCACACCCGACGGCGGACTTGAGGGCGAGGATATAGCCGAGCTTCTGAAAACGGCTGAGCAACTCTGCGGCAAGAGCTACAGAGCCGAACCGACGCTTTGCGTTGAGAATGACTATATGCAAACCTATTGTTCGCATCTGCGTGAAATGATAAAGAAGGGCGTCAATGCCGAGAATTATAACAAGCCGCTTGAGGGCTTTAAGATTATCGTTGACGCAGGCAACGGCGTCGGCGGCTTCTATGCGACCGATGTTCTCGCTGTGCTCGGTGCGGATATCGAGGGCAGTCAGTTCCTTGACCCTGACGGAATGTTCCCAAACCATATCCCCAACCCCGAAAATTCCGAGGCTATGGACTCTGTTTCAAGGGCGACGGTTGAGAGCCATGCGGATCTCGGAATAATCTTCGACACCGATGTTGACCGAGCAGGCTGCGTTGAGGCGAACGGTGAGGAGATTAACCGCAACCGCCTTGTCGCTCTCGCTTCCTACATTGCCCTTGAGGGACATGACGGCGGCGTTATCGTTACCGATTCCGTCACCTCGGACGGGCTTAAGGAGTACATAGAGTCCATAGGCGGTGAGCATTACCGCTTCAAGAGAGGCTACCGAAATGTTATAAACAAGCAGATAGAACTGAACAATGCCGGCAAATTCTGCCCTCTTGCAATGGAAACCTCGGGTCATGCTGCGTTCAAGGAGAATTATTACCTCGACGACGGCGCATATCTAATGACGAAAATAGTGATTCTGCTTGCAAGGGATAAGTCGGGCGAGGCGATAAAGAATATTCTTGCGCCGCTTAAGCAGCCCGCTGAAGCCAAGGAGCTTCGCTTTTCAATAAAGTGCGACGATTTCAGATCATACGGCGAAAATGTCATCAAGGAGCTTGAAAAGTATTATTCAGGCAGAGACGGCTGGACGATTGCAGACGACAACCGTGAGGGCATGAGAATTTCAGCCGACAGTAACAACGGAAACGGCTGGCTTCTTCTTCGGTTGAGCGTTCACGACCCCGTTATGCCGTTTAATATGGAGAGCAACGAAAAGGGCGGAGTGAAGAAAATCGCAGAGAGCTTCTATGAGTTCATAAAGAGCTTCGATAAGCTTGACATAAGCCCAATTGAGAAATTTTTAAGGCAATACCGCACAATTTAGGTGTGCGGATTGCGCAGTAAGATTTTTTGTCAGGTTGTACAAAAATTTTGCAGGCTTGCTGTCGCAAGTCAAGGAGTTTTTGTGCAACATGACGGAAACATATTCAAGCAAGGCGTGCGCCTTAATTGTGC
>CAVFTC010000085.1:0-7742 GCA_963625295.1 Bacteroides faecis | reverse complement strand
TTCACCGTGTACTCTGCGTCTTTGTCAGCGGTTATGTTCGGTGTAATGGTTGTAGATTTCTTGTAATTCAGCGTGATGTCGCTGAACGAAACAGCTTTTACATTTGCTGTTATTTTGGGGATCTTCCTTGTTTCAACAGTTTCGCACACCGTGCACATGCGAACCTCGTAGCCCTCTGTTTTCACCGTCGGCTGTACGGTTGTTGTCCAGCTGCTCCATGCATGTGCTTTCTTTGCAATTTTTGTATAATTGAAAATTTCTCGGCACTTGGTGCAAATATCATATTCCGAGCCCTCGCTTGAGCATGTTGCCGTAGCTGTTATATGCGAGAACACATGCTTGCATTCCTCAACTTCCCAATTCAAGGTAATTTTCGGCGTGCAAGAGTTTCCATCACTATCCGCGCATGAAGTAATTTCAGCAAAAAAATCACTCGGCGAAACATTAGCCTTTGCAGATGATGTCTTTTTAAATGTGAATATAAACATTGAACCGATTACATCATATGGAGAGCGCGAACCAAAGCTGGCTCTTCCATTAGCTTTGTTAAATACGACCATCGGGGTCACATCATCATCTTCATGTAAAGAAACAAAATCCTTATAGTTTTGCGCCTTTTCAATCGATGACAGCGTCAGTCCTGTAGTTCTGTCTACATGATTCCAATCGCTTGCATTAACCTGCCAATCCAACGCCGTGAAGCTTCCGCTTTCAAGGTTGAAGGAAAGCTTAACTTCGTCCTTTGTCTCACTGATTTTTGTTACGGAAAAGACAGGGGCTTCTGCGGCTGGCTTGGTCGTCGTCACATCGTCCCACTCGGTCGTCGTCACATCGTCCGGCTCTGTCGTTGTCGACTCGGTTGTCGGCGGCTCGGGGATTTTATTTATAAGTTCGGGTGTGCAAGAGTTATTATCCCAGTCTGTGCATGAAGGAATTTCAGCAAAAAAATCACTCGGCGAAACATTAGCCTTTGCAGATGACGACTTGGTAAATGTGTATATAAGCATTGAACCGATTACATCATATGGATATAATCCAGAAACAAAAGCGACTCTTCCGGTATTTTTGTTTAAAGCAATCATCGGACTCACTTCATCATCTTCATGTAAAGAAACAAAATCCTTATAGTTTTGCGCCCTTTCAATTGATGTAAGCGACAGTCCGGTTGTTTTGGGATACGAATCCCAATCGCTTGCATTAACCTGCCAATCCAACGTCGCGAAGCTTCCGCTTTCAAGGTTGAATGACACCTTAACCTCACTGCTTGTTTCGCTGACAATGCTCAACGAAAAAACAGCCACATTCGCCGCCTTGGCGATAATTCCCGTTTGCGCTAATACAACGGCAGATACCATGCCGAGCAGCATTACGACAGCCAGAACGACAGCCGTAAGCCTCATTTTTCTTTCCTTAACCATATAACCCTCTCCTATTCTTTGTATTTGTATCTTCCCCACTGTCTTAGATAGATTTTATCTATCGTTTCATATTATAGTTAATTTTTATCTAAATGTCAATAGATAATATTTATCTATTATAAAATATTTCCGGTGATTATAATGGAAAACAGAATTAAGGATCTGCGGGAGGACAATGATTTCACGCAGCAGAATGTTGCCGACAAAATCGGTATTACGCAAAGAAAATACAGCTACATTGAAACGGGCGTGCAGCCGCTCACGGACGAGCTTCTTGTTGCGCTCGCCGACCTATACAATGTCAACATTGACTATATTCTTAAACAAACCGAATGCCCTAAAAGATACAAAAAATAATCCGTGCAAAAACCCTTTTGACAACTATACATTATATATGGTAAAATATTTCCCGGTGATTTAATGAAAATCGGAAATCTTGAAATTAACGGCCACGCTTGTCTTGCGCCGATGGCCGGAGTTGCGGACAGGGCGTTCCGTGAGCTTTGCATGAGCTACGGGGCGGCATATGTCATCAGCGAAATGGTAAGCTCCAAGGGCTTGACGATGCAGGACAAAAAATCGAAGGAGCTGCTTTTCCTCTCCGATGCGGAGCGCCCTGCCGGCGCACAGATATTCGGCGACGATCCCGAAACCATGGCGAAGGCTGCGCTGAAGGCTATGGAGTTTTCGCCCGACTTTATCGACATAAACATGGGCTGCCCTGCGCCGAAGATTGCAGGCAACGGCGGCGGTTCGGCTCTGCTCAAGAGACCGGAGCTTATCGGAAAAATCGTTGAGAGTGTCGTTGAAGTTTCTCCCGTTCCGGTCACGGCGAAGATAAGAATCGGCTGGGACGAAAGCAGCGTCAACGCCGTTGAAATCGCAAAGCGAATCGAAGCGGCAGGTGCGGACACAATCACCGTTCACGGCAGAACAAAGGCGCAGATGTATGCTCCGCCGGTGAATCTCGACGAAATCGCAAGGGTCAAAAAAGCCGTTTCGATCCCCGTTATCGGCAACGGCGACATTGTTGACGGAAAGAGCGCAAAAAAGATGCTCGACGAAACCGGCTGCGATTTTCTGATGGTCGGCAGAGGAGCTTTGGGCAATCCGTGGATATTTCAACGCATAAATGCATATCTTAACAACGAAGCGGATTTCATTGAGCCGTCGCTTGAGGAAAGAATGGCCGTCATGCTCCGCCACATCGGCACTCTCTGCGAATACAAGGGCGTGAGAATCGGTATGCGTGAAGCCCGGAAGCACGCCGCATGGTACATCAAGGGAATCCGTGGTGCGGCGTCCTTCAGGCAGGAGATCGGTCAGCTGTCAACCATGGACGAGTTGAAATCCCTTGCTGAGAGAGTTATCGAATCGCAGAGATAAAAATATTCAGTATTCATTGAATATTCATCGTTAAAATTTGCCGTTTGAAATTATTCAAAATTTGAGTTTTCCACATGTAAAGGTCGAAACCTTTACGAATTTTCCACAAAACAGGGTCAAACGCCTTGATTTTGCGTTAAGTTTTCCACACTTTCCACCGAGTTTTCCACAACGACAAGTATTTTCGCTTGTCGTAAAGTAAAAAAGCTTTACATCAGGTAAAATATTCATTTTGGCATTCATTATGCATTTTTTCCTTGCAAAATCCGAAAAAAGTAAAAAAACAGCTTATTTTATCAAATAATTGCCAAAAGTCTATTGACAAAAGCCTAAAATAACACTAATATCTTTTAGGGCGACACCGCACAATTGAGGTGTGCGGATTGCGCAGTAAGATTTTTCGTCAGGTTGTACAAAAATTTTGTAGGCTTGCTGACGCAAGTCAAGGAATTTTTGTGCAGCATGGCGGAAACATATTCAAGCAAGGCGTGCGCCTCAATTTGTGCGGTGTTACCTTAGGTAACAAAAATAATTTTCAGAGGAGTTTTTTCCATGTCAGTATCAGTATTTGAAAGACTGCAAAAGATAATTGCCGAGCAGCTTGAGCTTGACGAGGACGACATTCGCCACGACAGCGACATCATTGACGATCTCGGCGCAGACAGCCTCGACATCGTTGACCTCGTTATGAGCATTGAGGACGAATTTGAGATTGAGGTTCCCGACGAGGCGGTTGAGGAGATCAGAACCGTTGACGACGCGGTTAAATATATAGAGGATCACGAATAATAAATAAAGGCGGTAATCGAATTGGCACAGCAGAAGAAAATGGTTGAGGAAATCACATCGATGGATGAGGATTTCGCAAAATGGTACACGGATGTTGTTAAAAAGGCCGAGCTTTGCGAATACACAAGCGTTAAGGGCTGCATGGTCATCAGACCCTACGGCTATGCGATTTGGGAAAACATTCAGCGCATTATGGACGGTATGTTCAAGGCGACGGGTCACGAGAATGTTTGTATGCCCATGTTCATTCCGGAAAGCCTGCTTGAAAAGGAAAAGGATCATGTTGAGGGCTTCGCTCCGGAGGTTGCCTGGGTAACTCACGGCGGTAACGAGAAGCTTGAAGAAAGGCTTTGTGTAAGACCGACCTCGGAGACGCTTTTCTGCGAGCATTACGCAAATATTGTTCACTCCTACAGGGATCTTCCGAAGCTCTATAACCAGTGGGTCAGCGTTGTCCGCTGGGAGAAAACGACCCGTCCCTTCCTACGCACAAGAGAGTTCCTTTGGCAGGAGGGTCACACGATCCATGCAACAGCCGAGGAGGCTCAGGAGGAAACAATCCGTATGCTCAATGTCTACGCCGAGTTCTGCGAGAAATATCTTGCAATGCCGGTCGTAAAGGGCGTTAAGACCGAAAAAGAACGCTTCGCAGGAGCTGAGGATACATACACCATCGAGGCTCTTATGCACGACGGCAAGGCTCTCCAAAGCGGCACATCGCATTATTTCGGCGACGGCTTTGCAAAAGCGTTTGACATTCAGTTCACGGGCAAGGACAACAAGCTTCATCACCCGTTCCAGACCTCATGGGGCTCAACAACACGCCTCATCGGCGCTATCATAATGACCCACGGCGACGACAACGGACTTGTTCTTCCGCCGGCAGTCGCTCCGATTCAGCTTGTCATTATTCCTATCGCTTCTCACAAGGAGGGCGTTCTCGACAAGGCCAACGAGCTTAAAGCTAAGCTTTCGAGCGTTTGCAGGGTCAAGCTGGACGATTCAGACAACAGCGCAGGCTGGAAGTTTGCGGAATACGAGATGAAGGGCGTGCCTCTCCGTCTTGAGATAGGTCCGAAGGATATCGAAAACAACCGCTGCGTCGTTGTTCGCAGAGATAACGGAGAGAAGATTTTTGTTTCGCTCGACGAGCTTGAAACAAAGATTCCCGAATTGCTTGAAGCCGTCCGTGACGGACTTTATCAGAAAGCGATCGACCGCAGAGCCGCAATGACCTTCACCGCAAGGGACTACGCCGAGCTAAAGGACATTGCAGACAACAAGCCGGGCTTCATCAAGGCTATGTGGTGCGGCGACCGTGAGTGCGAGGACAAGCTCAAGGACGAGATCGGCGTAACATCACGCTGCATTCCGTTTGAGCAGGAGCACCTGAGCGACACCTGCGTCTGCTGCGGCAAGCCGGCAAAGCATATGCTCTATTGGGGCAAAGCATATTGATTAAGAAATAATATTAAGGCAACACCTCCATTGTGCGGTGTTGCCTTAATATTTATTTTGTATGGGCGACCATCGGTCGTCCGCTAAAGTCAGCAGAAAACAACGAGGACGAGCAATGCTCGCACCCAAAATAGATGTTAGATTTTAGACGCTGGATTTTAGATGTGTTTGCGGTAAAAGGCAGCGTTTGTATTTACTGCGTTGTCAATGTAAAATCTTTATCCCCTCCGTCGCTCATGCGACACCTCCCCCAACAATAGATTTTAGATTTTAGACGCTAGATTTTAGACCTGCGAAAAATTAAACACTGCATTTTTCCGTAACATCATCTAACATCTTCCGTCTACCATCTAACATCTATCAAAACGGCCGCCCCGGATTGGAGCGGTCGTTTTGATTTATTTGTTTATCTTGCGATGATTAGTACCATATCCAACCAAAGAGGAGGATTATGATTAACCACTGGGCGAAGGTGTAATCGACCTTAACATCGCTGACGGCGGAAACGGAATAGCCGTATTCGTCCGTTGCGGTGCAGGTGATTTTTGCCGAGCCTCTGCCTGTTGCAGTAACCTTTCCGTTTGCGTCAACCTTGGCGACATTGCTGTTTGATGAGCTGTAGGTAACCGTATACTTTATCTTTCCGTCAATCTCAACTGCGGGGGTAAGCGTTTTGCTGTCCTTATAGTTCATTGTGAGGTTGTCGACCTTAACCGATGTGATTTTGCCGGAAAGTTTGGCGATTGCTTCGGTCTTCAGCTCCTTGCCGCAGTTTGCGCAGTAGAGCGTCTTAACTCCGTCCTCGGTGTATGACGCAGGCTTTGTGACCTTCCATTCGCCGTCCTTGTGACCCGTTGCCTTGGTGACATCAGCCTTGTAGCTGTCGTGGCACATATCGCAGGTGTAGGTTGTGTAGCCGTCCTTTTCGCAGGTTGCGGGAGTTACGGTCTTAATGTAACGGTGCGCAATCTTTTCAACGGGGCTTGATTCCGTCGCCGTACAGTGTGAACAGCTTCTTGTAAGCTCGCCTTCCTGCTGACAGGTAGGAGCTTTCGTCTCTTTCCATGCGCCGAAGTCGTGGTCGAGAGCGTTCACATAATCGTCAATATATGTTGCGCCGCACTCGCAGGTGTAGGTCGTGTAGCCCTTCTCGGTGCAGGTGGGAGCGGTAACGGTCTTTGAATAGCTGTGGTCATGCTTCCATGTGATTGTGAGCTTGTCGCTGATGATTACCTCGTCGCCGTTATCGGTCGGAACGGTAACCTTGCAGTAAAGCTTCTTGTCCTTATCGGAATTCCGAACGGTGTAAACGCTCTTGTTCCATTCCTCGGTCTGCTTGCCCTCGACTTCCTCATCGTCAACGAACCATTTGAAGCTGACCTTTGAGGTGTCGATTCCGTCGGCGCTGTTTACGCTGAGCGTTGCCGTGATATCCGAGCCGACATCGGTTTCGCCGGAAAGCTCTACCTTGCCGTTGAATGCGAGAGCCTGAAGCTCGGGGTATTTGTATTCCTTATTCTTGCTGATTGTCCATGTGTTTTCAAAATCCCACTGCTCAAAGGTGCTCTGCTTTCTGAGCTGATCCTCACTCTTTAAAATACCTGTAACCGTTGTCGGATTTTCAATACTTTCGTCAAGGTAGTAGCAGAAGGTGATGGTGGTGTAAGATCCGGCATTGCTGACTATCGCACTGTAGTTTTTGTCGGCTGTGATTTTGCCGATTGAGTAACAGTGTTTAATTGTTGTGCCCCTTGTTTCACAAACAATACCGCTGCATTTATCCGGAGCGGTGATATTGCCGGTGTTATAGCAATTATATATACCATTATTGCCATAACCAGAATGAGAACCATAATAATAATAGTAATAATAAGAAGAAGAATAAGAAGTAATTCCTGCTGCACCTGATTTAGTCGCTGTTATGTTTCCGGAATTTCTGCATAGGCTTAATTCCAAATTATCAGTTGTATTCGCTGTATCCAACTTACCGCAAATGCCTCCCGCTGAGTAATCTGCTTCAACATTGGAGTAATTTATTGAATTAGAAATACCAGTTCCAACTTGACTTGAATAATGTCGTCCCAGAAGACCACCAACTGTATCTGTACCTTTAACAGAGCCTTTGGAGATACAATTTATAATATGACTCAAGGATCTCATCTCTCCGCAGATTGCACCAACGTAGTTTTTGCCCGTGATATTAACATCTTCCACGCGAAGATTTTTTATTTCAACATTCTCCGCAACTCCAAACAATCCCTGATAATCACCCTCGGGATTGTTGATATAAAGATTTTTGATTGCGTGGTTATTTCCGTCGAACTTTCCCTTAAACGGTGTGCTCTGTGTGCCGATCGGGAACCAACCCATTCCCGAGTTGTAAAAATCGCCGCCCTTGACATAATCCGAATCCTCGAATACAATGTCATTCATCAGCACATAGCTGCCCGACATATTGTTCTTGATGTTGTCAAGATCCTCTTTTGTGTAAACTTTGATTGGTTCTTCGGCTTCCTCCGCACCGACTGAAAATGCCAAACCCGGAACTGCTCCGAGAATCAGCACGACGGCAAGAAGCCATGATGTGATTTTTTTCATAGCCTTTCTCCTCAAAAATATTTCATATGATATCATAAGTGATATCAATTATGATATCTAATTGTAACATATATTAATATATTATGTCAATAT
>CAVFTC010000084.1:6654-7795 GCA_963625295.1 Bacteroides faecis | reverse complement strand
GAGATAATATGCTCGGCAGCACAGATTGCAGTGTTGCCTTTAACAGAAGAGAGAAGGTTTTTTATGGCTAAAAATTTTTGGCACAATTTGTTCGGCACAACGCCCGGCAAAGGTATTCAGCCGAAGGAGGTTATTGCATACAGCATTACCGGCTTCGGTCAAAATTTTATCTGTACGATCATCGGCTCGTTCCTCACAGTTTTCATGACTGACGCCCTTCTTTTTGGCGCAGTGGAAAAAGGAACATTGTTTAAGAGCGTGTCAGGCGCAATGGCAGTTGCATTTCTCATGCTTTTTACAAGAATTTACGACGCACTTAACGATCCCATCATGGGCTCGATCGTTGACAAAACAAGGACAAAATGGGGCAAATGCCGCCCCTATCTCAGATGGATGGCTATTCCTATTGCGATAACGACCGTCCTTTGCTTCTGCCCGTTCCTTGAGGCAAAGACAAAGTCGGCTTTCGTTGTTATTTCAGTGCTTTATGTAATTTGGTCAATGGTTTATACCGTTGCTGATGTTCCTTATTGGGGACTTTCGACCTGTATGACAAACGATACCGTCGTCAGAGGTAAGGTTTTGACCTTTGCCCGTCTTGTTTGTACGCTCGGAGCAGGAATCGTTACGGTCGGAGTTCCGCTTATTACAAACGCCGTAACAGCGAAATACAAAGACGGCGAAGGCAATGTCCTGCCCGAATATATCGCTCAAAATGCCAACACCCTCAAATGGACTTATTTCACTTGCGCTCTTGTGCTTGTTGTTGTTTCGATACCGATGTTTTACTACGGCTTCAAAAACACAACCGAGAGATTCACCTCCAAGGACGCACCTCCGTCGCTTGGACATAACCTCAAGCTTTTGTTTAAAAATAAGCAGCTTTTGCTCATAGTTCTTTCGGGTATTCTCGGCGGAGCAAGAGCGGTTTACACATACACAGGCGGACTTTATTTTGCAAAATATGTTCTCAACAACGAGGGACTTTTCAGTCTTATAACCATGCTCATCGTTCCGGGCGGACTTGTAGCGTCTATCCTTGTCCCGTGGATGACGAAAAAATTCACGAAAAAATGGGCATATATTTATGTTCACATTCTCGGTGCGATCGTAATGTTTGCAATGTATTTTATCGGCTACG
>CAVFTC010000084.1:0-6644 GCA_963625295.1 Bacteroides faecis | reverse complement strand
CTTGTGTTCAATGCCGTGGGACTTGTTCTGCTCGGAATTCCGCAGGGTGTTAACAATATCATAACCTACGCCATGATCGGTGATACCGTTGACTATCTTGAATGGAAAACGGGCGAAAGAGGCGAGGGCATATGCTTCGCAATGCAGACACTCATAAATAAAATCGGTATGGCAATCGGTGCTTTCGTCGGCGTATTTTCATACAGCTGGGCGGGAATCAACCCGGAAGCATTCCCGGCAATAACTGCCGACGGAAAGCAGCTTCTTTGGAATGTCCTCATTCTCTCCGGCGCAATCAGCATGGCGGCTACGATTATTCCGATGCTTTTCTATAACATAACCGAAAAGAAGCAGCAGCAAATGGTTGCTGAAATTGCTGCAAGAAACAAATCAAAGGGCGGTGCGAAATAAATGTCAAAATACATGATAATCAACGCCGATGATTTCGGCTCGTTCAGAGGGGCAAACCTTGCAATATCAGATTTGCTTACCGACCCGAACAGTGCGCTGACTTCCTCAACGATCATGGCACCGTGCCCGTGGGCACCGGATGCCGTCGATTTTGCAAAGAAAAATCCCGAGCTTTGCATCGGTGTTCATCTGACCTTTACTAACGAATGGCATAGCTATCGCTGGTCGCCCGTTGCTCATCAAAATACCGAAAGCCTTCGTGATGAATTCGGCTATATGCACCACGAAAGCGACGATTTTGAAAAGCACGCCGACCTTGACGAAGCATTCGCCGAGGCTGTGGCGCAAATAGAATTACTCAAAAGGCTCGGACTTGAGCCGTCGCACATTGACAATCACATGGGTTCGATTTACGGAGTTGCGACAGGACGCTTTGAGCTTTTGAAGGTTGCGTTCGGGGTAGCGGCAAAATACGGACTTCCTTTCAGATTTCCTGCAAACCTTGCCGATGAACAGTTTTCAAACTCAATGCTTGACATTCAGGTTGATAAAGACGCTGTTCTTGCACTTCTCGGCAATGTGGTTGAGCAGGCAAAAGGTCTCGGAGTCGCAATTCCTGACTATCTTATTCCGAACGAGTGGAGCGGACCGCAAAGCGACAGCTATGATAATTTCAAGGAATACATCTATGAGCTTTACAGAAGCTTCCCCGACGATGCCGTGACCGAAACATATATGCATCCGTCGCTTCCGACAGAGGATCTCAAGGGAGCTTCGGGCGTTTGGTTCAGGCGTGAATGGGAATATAAGCTTCTCAAAGATCCTCAGACTAAGCAGCATATCGAATCGCTCGGATTCAAGCTTATAAACTACAAAGATCTTGCAGAAATGAAAAAATAAAGAGGGATTGCTATGTCAGAATTTATTCAACATGAAATCACTTCAAAACAGAAGCTTTTGAACGCCAACGGCAATATTACAGAGCCGGGCTTTGCGAAGAAGCTTTACTGGGATTACAGCAGAAATGATATTAAAGCTCCCAAATTCAGAATCAAGGAGTGGGACTACTATTATATCGGCAATCAGGACTGCGGCCTTTGTCTTACAATTTCCGACAGCGGCTATGTAAGCTGCCTGAGCGTTTCGCTGCTGGGCTTCGGCGACAAGCCGTTTCAGATGAACGACAGTGAGATCGGAGCTTTCCCGATGGGCAAAATGAATCTGCCCTCCACAAGCGAAAATGGCGATATTCACGCAACCGTCGGCACATGTGACATGACCTTTAAAAACGACGGAAAAACACGCCGGCTCTACGGTACTTACGGCAATTACTGCAACTCGGGCAAGCTCCTGAGCTTTGATGTTACGCTGACAGATATTCCCGAGGAGAGCATGGTTATCGCCACTCCGTTTGACAAGGATAAGCATTTTTATTATAATCAAAAAATCAACTGCATGAGAGCGAAGGGCACAGTAACCTTCGGCGATATTCGATGGAAATTCAACGAGGAGAATCAATCTCTCGCAACTCTTGACTGGGGCAGGGGAGTCTGGACTTATGACAATACATGGTATTGGGGCAGCGGTCAGATGATCCTTGACGATGGAAGTCGCTTTGGCTTCAATATCGGCTACGGCTTCGGCGACACCTCGGCAGCGAGTGAAAATATGCTTTTCTATAACGGTAAATCGCACAAGCTCGATCAGGTTGAATTCCATATCCCGTACAGAAACGGCGAATACTACTACACAGAGCCGTGGACATTTACCAGCAATGACGGCAGGTTTGAAATGAGCTTTGAGCCTATTATAGACCGTGTTGCTCCGGTCGATTTAAAAATTATCTGTATGCTGCCGCATCAGGTTTTTGGCAAAATTTCCGGCAAAGCGATTCTTGACGACGGCAAGGTGATTGAAATCAAGGACAAGGTCGTTTTTGCGGAAAGAGTACATAATAAACTGTAAAGGCAATACCGCACAAACAGTAATAAACCTCCGATTATCGGCATAAATTTAAGTAGCTGATAAACGGAGGTTATTTTTATGTTTGTGTTTTCTTTCAAGGCGAACAAGCCCAAGCTGATCGTTGCGCTTTGCGTTGTAATTTGTGTGCTGATTGCCGCAGTATTTGCTCTGGGGGCTAATAAAAAGCCGGTTGTCAATGACGGAGCAATAAGCTACAAGGCAAGAACCGCTGCCGATTGCATATCCTTTCTATCGCAATTCGGCTGGACGGTTAACGAAGAGCCTGTTGAGGTCAGGGAGGTCATTATTCCGTCGGACTTCAACGATACATACGAGTCTTACAATGCAATTCAAAAAAATCAAAGCCTTGACCTTGAGCCTTACAAGGGCTTTCGTGCAAAAAAATGGATATTTGAGGTTAAAAATTACCCCGATTATCCTGCCGACAGCGGATATATCAGGGCAACATTATTAGTTTATGAGGGAACTGTTATAGGCGGCGATATCTCATCGATCGAGCAAAACGGGTTTATTCAAGGCTTTGAATTTCCGAATGTCAATGTCACTGTGCCTTCTTCTTCGCAGGCAGCTGAGCAATAATTATTGCCGTGAACATAACTGCGCAGCCGATGTATTCGACTGCCGTCATTCTTTCGCCGAGAATGATGAACGAGAATACCACGGAGAAAACCGATTCAAGGCAGAGGAGCATACTCGCAATGGTCGGTTCGGTGTATTTCTGACCGATTATCTGGAATGTGAATGCGCCGCCGCAGCTCATTATACCCGCATAAAGAATTGGGATTGCAGCCTGCATAATGTTGTTCATATCCGGCTTTTCAAAGATGAACATGAGAATGCACGATATAACGCCGGTTATCATGAATTGACCGCAGGAAAGGACAATGCAGTCGATTTTTGCTGCAAATTTGTCGATGACTATGATGTGCAGGGCAAATGCGACCGAGCAAAGCAACGCAAGAAGCTCGCCCTTGCCGATGGAAAAGGAAGCAGAGCCGCCCATGCATATCATATAAAGTCCGGCAACGCCGAGGATAACTCCGACCCATGTGGTGAGGGGTTGCTTCTTTTTATAAAGAAAAAATGAAATCAGCGGAACAAGAAGCATATAAAGCGCAGTTATGAAGCCTACCTTGCCCGGTTCAATGTAGTTAAACGCAAATTGCTGAAGATTAGAACCCAAGCAAAGCATTATGCCGACTATTATTATTCCTTTTACGGTTTCCTTTGCGCCGATTTTACTGCTTGCGGAGCTTGTTTTTTCTTCCGAGCTGCTTTTTTTGCTTCTGAAAAAAATAACGGGGAGCAGGACAAGCCCTCCCAAAATACTTCTTATTCCGTTAAATGTGAAGCCCTCAACATATTCCATTCCCTGCTTCTGCGCAACGAACGAAAGACCCCAGATCATTGCGGCCGAAACAAGCAGGATCGGGCCGAGAATTTTCATTTTCTTTGCCATCGGACAAGCATCCTTTCAATTGTGCGGTGTAACACTAATATTTACTAATCAAATATTTTATCAGCCAAAGCGTGATATGTCAAATGTTTTTTGCCATTTTGTCAGCTTGATTTTTTCTCTCCGTGTGTTATAATAAATGTACAAATTTTATTTTGGAGGTACGGAAAATGGCTGTTTGCAATGTTATCTCGCACAGAGGTTCAAATAAAATTGCGCCGCAGAACACTCTGCCCGCTTTCAGAAAATCTGTTGATTTCCACGCCGACGGATTTGAAACCGATGTTCACTTGACCTTTGACGGCGTGCCTGTCATATGTCATAACTATACAATCAACGAAACCTCAAACGGCAAGGGTATGATCATGAATCAAACGCTTGATTATCTCAAAACGCTTGATTTCGGCTCATATTTTCACAGAGCGTATAAGGGAACAAAGATCCCGACATTGGAGGAATTTCTTCGTCTTTGCGAAAAAGCAAAGCTTAAAATCCTCAACATCGAGATAAAGCCTCCGAGAAATAAGGATTATTCAATTGTCGATAAAACGATAAGCATGGTCAAGTCACACGGCCTTTTTGACAAGCTTCTCATTTCAAGCTTTGATCCGCTTGCTCTTACGGCGTGCAAGGAGGTTGACGACGACTGTAAAACAGGCTTTCTTTACAGCCCGAAAAGTCCGCATTTTTTCAGAATATTCGGTCAGGAGGTCGAGTTTGCAAAGTGTATCGGTGCCGATGCTCTGCACCCGTTCCTCTGGCTTGTTGACAAGAGGCTTGTCGAGCACGCACACGAGAACGACATGACCGTAAATCCGTGGACGGTTAACAACGAAAGAGATATAAAAAGGCTCGTCGGCTTCGGCGTTGACGGCGTTATAACCGATGTGCCGAATATAGCAAAAAAAGTAATTGAAGAGATATAAGCAACACCGCACAATTGAGGAGTGCGCCTCGATTTGTGCGGTGTTTCCTCAATATTGAATAAAATTAAGAGCTGTATTGAAACGATGATACGGCTCTTAATTTTTTTGTCAATTGGTGTTGACTTCTCAATATAGTTAAGCTATAATAATTACATTAGCTTTATATAGGAGGTTTAACTATGGATTTACGAAAAGCCTTGGACACATTTTATTACAGCTCGGCCTTGTGCGACCTGCGGCTGATGAACAAACAATTTGTAGATGAAAATATCACCTACAACAGTCTGCTGTATATCGAACTGATTTACACAATGAACGGCACTTGTACGGCATCGAAGCTGGCGGAGCTTTTGAATGTTTCAAAGCCGGGAGTAACATCAAAGCTCAATGAACTTCTGAGGCAGGGGCTTATTACGAAAAAGCCCGACACGAACGATAAGCGTAAGAATTATCTGACTGTAAACGAGGAAGCCATTCCGCAGTATAAGGTGTTCCGCCGTCAGGATAGCGAGGCTATTAAACGCATTACCGAGCGGTATTCGCCGGAGGAAATCGGTAAGTTTTGCGAAATGCTGGATATTATCTCGGAAATAAATTTTGAAGAAATTAACGGAGCGTAAGATTATCATATGAAGCAGAGAAAAGACGGTTTTTTAGAGGGAGCAATTCTGCCCTCGCTTTTAAAATTTGCCATTCCTGTACTTTTAACATTGGTATTGCAGGCTCTCTACGGCGCAGTTGATCTTTGGGCTGTCGGAAAATTCGGCACGACTGCCGACATATCCGCAGTATCTACCGGAAGTCAGACCATGCAGATCGTTACGGGCATTGTAACCGGTCTTTCGATGGGAACAACCGTACTGCTGGGACAGCGTATCGGACGCAAAGACGACGAGGGATCGGCGCAGGTCATTGGCACAAGCATTAAGGTTTTCGGTATTCTCGGAATTACATTGAGCGTTGTAATGGTATTTGCCGCAAAGCCGATTGCTCATTTGATGAACTCACCCGAAGAAGCTTTTGCACAGACAGTCAGCTACATCCGGATCTGCGGAGGAGGCAGCCTTTGTATTGCCGGCTATAATCTGCTCAGTGCCGTTTTCAGAGGAATTGGAGACTCCAAATCGCCGCTTATTTTTGTGTTGATAGCTTGTGTGACAAACATCGTGGGTGATATTACTCTGATTGATGGATTCAAAATGGGTGCGGCGGGAGCTGCAATCGCAACCGTTGCGGCGCAGGCGGTCAGTGTGGTTCTTTCCCTTGTTCTGATAAAGAAAAGAGGATTGCCGTTTCGTTTTGCAAAAGAGCATTTTTCATTACATAAAAAGACGGCGGCGGGTGTTATCAAACTCGGAACACCAATTGCCTTGCAGGATATGTGTAACGAGATCTCATATCTGATTATTATCGGAATTGTCAATGCTTTGGGCGTTAATGCATCGGCAGGCGTTGGCATTGCCGAAAAGCTCGTTATTTTCATTCTGCTGATCCCGATGGCATATATGCAGTCTATTTCTGCATTTGTTGCACAGAATGTCGGTGCAGGAAAATTTGACCGTGCAAGAAATGCAATGTGGAAAGGAATGGGTACGGCTGCTGTCCTCGGCGGCATCATGGCGTATATTGCTTATTTCCACGGTGATGTTATTTCAATGATATTTGTGAGCGACGCCGCAGAGGAACAGGCGTCGGTAATACAGAGCTCGGCTGATTTTCTTCGAGCAACCTCCATCGAATGTTTTGTGCTGTCTGTCGCTTACTGCCTGACCGGATACTTTAACGGTCTTGGTAAAACGACATTTGTTATGATTCAGGGATTGTGCACCATTTTCCTTGTAAAAATTCCGTATGCATATTTTGCA
>CAVFTC010000083.1:0-7845 GCA_963625295.1 Bacteroides faecis | reverse complement strand
TAATTATCCGAAAACACATCTGAAACCTCAAGATCAGTATTGCGTTTGATCCCGTCGTTGGCGTTTTCGTCAATGTAAATAACTCTTGTGTTGGTGTCGTATTTTTCGCTTCGGTCAATCTCGTTGCTGCTGTCATCGCTGACAAGACTTCCGAGCGAATCAAGGTCAATGCTTATATCCTCGAAAGAAATGGCGTCATTGTCGTAGTCGCTATCAGCCGAGCCGAATTCGCTTGCCAGTGCCATGGGGGATTCGGAATTGATGATGTCTTTTTTGAAGCTCGGATTGCTTCTGATATCATCCTCTGTTCCTTTTTTTGATGCTTTACCTGAGCTTAACGGATTGAAGTCCTCATTGCGGATGCTCTCGTCCTCCTCGGCCTCGGCAAACCTTTTCTTAAGCTCCTCAAAGGAGCTGTCTGTCAGATACTCGGTAATATCGTCATTTTCGTCAGGCAAAGCCGGAACAAGCTCCGACAATTCTTCAATTTTATTTTCATCCTGCAAAAGAATCCCTGCTTTCTCGTTTTATTTTGTGCTCGGCTTCCATGAGCGTGAGCCTGAGTAAGGGTTCGATATTCCCTTGTAGTCGTACCAAACCTGAGGCCTTCTGTAATCGGAATTTTCCTTAGCCTTCGATGTGTTTACATTTGCACTTTCGCCCGAACGCAGGAGTCTTCCGATAACGACAAGCCTCGTGTCAACCTTTCTGCCTATATAATTGGTGTAGGTGTAGTTACAGGTTGAAAGATTGATTATCTTATCCGATGATTTAAGGTCGATTCCCGTTGTATAGAGCGCACGCTGATTGACCTGCTCAATAAAGCCGGCGAAGCTGGAATCGGTCATGTTAGGCTCAATAAAATTGAACATATAGCCGCCGTCATCCGAGCCGTTGACCGTGGTGAGAAATGCTGTGTAAATTAAAAATGTGTAGTTGCCGGTCAAGGTGCAGTATTGAATTATCGGATTTTTCTTGTACCATTCTATATCGTCATATCTGTTGAGATCATAGAAGGCGGTTCCGCAGCTCATATCGTGACCGTAAATAACGGTATTCTTGCTGAGCGTGTTTCTCTTGCACTTGTAGTCGGCATAAACGCAGCCGTATTTTGTGTAAGAGCCGTAGAAGTTTTTTGTGAGATAAAAATCATTATCCGTGTGCTGAACGATAGGGGTGTTGATGCTTGTGCCGGGGATATAGAGCCAGCCGACGGTTTCGTTGTTCTGAGCATAAAGCCTTGTCAATTTTTGCTGAATTCCGGCAGGGTAGGTAACGCTGTTGTATTTCGCAACCATTTTTGTATAGATATTTTCCGAGTCGCTGCCTTCGGAGGAGGAATAAACGGAAGCGCCTGTTGCAATGTTAAAAACTGCCAAGGCGGAGGAAGAAACGATTGCAACGATAAGAACCGCACAGAGAATTGCAAAAATATTTTTTTGGGCTTTTTTCTCACTGACGGCTTTTGTCTGTTCCTTGCTTTCCGGCTCTTTTGTCGGCTCTTTTACTGGCTCGGGCTTGACCTGAACCTCGTCTGCAACGACCGGCTTTTTCTCAACCGGCTTTTTGGGCAGAGCTTCAAGAGAATCAAAGTCGGGGAAAGAGTTGAAAATATTTCCGCCGTAACCGGGTTTATAGTTTTTCTTCTTTTTATCTTCAGCCATTTTGCTCATCCTTAAAGTTTATTATCAATGTAAAGTCTTATCATATTGAGCGCATTTGATGCGCTGACGAATCTGTTATAGCTTCTGTCCTTGCGTGAGGTGCGTATTTCCTTTACCCATGTGTTGCTTTTGTCGGCAAGGCCGATATAAACCAGACCGACGGGCTTTTTTGTGGAGTCGCTGTCAGGTCCTGAAATGCCAGTGACGGAAACGGCGATGTCTGCGCCGCTTATTTTCAATGCGCCCTGCGCCATCTGTCTTGCGACCGGCTCGCTGACTGCGCCGTATTTTTCAAGATCGTTTTCGCTGACTCCGAGAACACTTTGCTTTATTTCGTTTGCGTAAGAAATTATTCCGCAGTCGAAAACCTCAGACGCTCCGGGAACATCGGTGATTCGCTTTGCAACAAGTCCTCCGGTGCAGGATTCCGCAGTGGCAACCTTGAGCTTGTTCTCACGAAGCATTTTAACAACGACCTGCTCAATGCCCGTGTAATCAATTCCGTAAACATAGCCGTCAAGCCTTGCTTTTATTTCGTTTATGACAGGCTCGCAAAGCTTTTCGGCGTCGGCTTCGTTCTCCGCCATCGCCGTAACTCTCAGCAACGCTTCGCCGTCCTTGGCGTACGGAGCAACGGTAGGATTCTCGAAATCAAAGAGATCGTTAACTTTTTCTGCCATTGCGGATTCGCCGATTCCGAAGGTGCGAATATTGTGGGAAACAATTATTCGGTCTGAAAATTGTCTGAGATAGGGGAGAGCGCAGTTTTTGAACATCGGCTTAAGCTCTCTCGGCGGGCCGGGCAGCACAAGAATATGCACGCCGTCCTTTTCAATCGCCATTCCGGGGGCAGTGCCGTTATCGTTCGGGAAGATAACGCAATCCTTGGGCAGCATTGCTTGCTTGAGGTTGCTTTGCGCCATTTCAATGCCCTTTGAGCTGAAATAGCTTTTTATTTTCTCGACCGTCGGCTCATGCAAATACATTTTCTTGCCGAAAAATTCGCAGCAGACCTCCTTGGTGAGGTCGTCCGGCGTAGGACCAAGCCCTCCCGAAAGAATGATGATATCGCTTCTTTTTGCCGCTTCGTCAAGCTGAGCAAGAAGTCTTTCACGGTTGTCGCCGACGGTGCTTTGATGAATAACGCTTATGCCGAGCCTTGCAAGCTCTATGCTGAGGTACTGCGCGTCGGTGTTGAGTATGTCGCCCAAAAGTATCTCTGTGCCGACGCTGATAATTTCGCAAACTGCCAATTTACTCACCTGTGATTCTTATATATTTAATGTTATCAATCGCTTCTTCAACAAGGGCTTCAACATCAAGAACGGCTTCCGCCTCCTCAACCTGCTTGAGCTGAGGGCGTGTCCTCGGATGCTTCGGTGTGAACACCGTGCAGCAGTCCTCATAGGGGAGGATAGAGGTTTCAAATGTGCCGATAAATCTTGCACGCTCAATGACTTCGTCCTTGTCCATTCCGATAAGCGGACGGAAAATCGGCAGATCCTCAACAACGGCTTCCGTGCAGCTGATCGCCTGCATTGTCTGGCTTGCAACCTGACCAACGCTTTCACCCGTGATAAGTGCTCCGCAGCCGTTTTTCTTAGATATCCTTTCGCTGCATCTCATCATGAATCTTCGCATGATTATCGTGAAAAGCTCCTCCGGACACTTGTCCTTGATCTCCTCTTGAATGTGCGTAAAGGGAACAATATTCAAAGGTATTTCGCCGCTGTACTTTGCAACCTGCTTGAGAAGCGAGCAGACCTTCATTTCCGCTCGCTGAGAGGTGTAGGGCGGTGAGGCAAAATGAATGCCGCAAAGGCTGAGTCCACGCCTTGACATCATCCATGCCGCAACGGGACTGTCAATTCCGCCGGAGATAAGTATTGCGGCTTGTCCGGCAGTGCCGACAGGCATACCGCCTGCGCCCTTGACCTGATTGCCGTGAATGAATGCATAATTATCCCTAATCTCAACATTGACTATTATATCGGGGTTATGAACATCGACTGTGAGGTGGGGAAAAGCGTCAAGGATTTTCTCGCCGACGGTCATGCATATAGCAGGGGAGTTGAGTGGGAATTTTTTATCGGAACGCTTTGCATTGACCTTGAATGTCTTTGCAAAAATCAGGTCGTCCCTAAGGTATTCGCAGGCGGCCGGAATAATAACATCCATGTTTTTCTCCACTGCCGCACAGCGTGAAATTCCGGCGATTCCGAAAATCATTTTTATCCTTCTGAATGCCTCGTCCAAGTCCACATTTTCGTCGATCGGCTCAACGATAATTGTTGATTGCGACGAAACATATCTGATTTTTCCGAGATCGTGGAGTCGGAATTTCATATTTTTGATAAGCTGATTTTCAAATGTGTGACGGTTAAGACCCTTGAGGGCAAGCTCACCGTTTTTCAGCAGAATAATTTCTTTCATTTTATAATACCTCGATGCTTTAGACAACCTTTTGGCTGTTTTACTTCAATCTTCTCATTGTTTGGCGTGCGGACGAAATTCCGTCAAGGAGCATATCAATTTCCTCCCTTGTCGTGAAAACGGAGGTACTGATTCTCAACGCAGTACCGATAACATCCTCGCTCAGGTTCATCGCCCTGAGAACACGGCTTTTGTGACCCTTTGAGCAGGCCGAACCGCTTGAAATATAGATTCCTCTTGAGGAAAGATAGTTGAGCATGACCTCGGAGGGTATGCCCTCAACGGAAATATTCGTGATATAGGGGAGGGCGTTTTCGGGAGAATTTATTCTCACACCCTCAATTTTCGTTAAGCCGGAAACAAGATGCTCTCTCAGCTCGGTCGCACGGGCAAGGCTTTGCCTGTAGTCCGGGATTGCGGCTGCGGCAGCACCGAAGCCGGCAATTGCGGGAACAGGCTCTGTGCCGGGGCGAATCTTACTTTCCTGAAGTCCGCCGAAGCTGTGCTGAATAAGTCTTGTACCCTTTTTGACAAAGAGTGCGCCTGCGCCCTTCGGACCGTGGATTTTATGGGAGCTTATCGACATAAGGTCAACGCCCATGTTGTGGGGCTTAAGCTGAATCTTGCCGAAAGCCTGAACTGCGTCGCAGTGTATCAAAGCGTTTGCGCCGGAATGAACGACGGCACGCTTGGCGAATTCGACGGGTTGGATCGAACCGACCTCGTTGTTGACATACATCATGCTGACGAGAACGACGGAGGGATTTGTTGCAGCGTAAAGCTGTCGCTCGTCAATAACGCCTCTTTCGTTGACCCGCAGCCTGACGACATCATAGCCCTGATTTTCAAGAGCCTTAACGCTTTCCTCAATGCTCGAATGCTCGATTGAGGTCGTAATAATACGGCTTCCACGCCTTTTTTGAGCGTTGGCTGCACCGAAAACGGCAATATTGTTGCTTTCAGTACCGCCGGAGGTAAAAAAAATCTCGTCGGTATCGCAGGAGAGAGCCTTGGCGATATTTCGCCTTGATTCCTCAAGCAGTTCGGAAGCCTCGATGCCCTTTGCGTGGAGAGAGGAGGGGTTGCCCCAGCAGATATTCAGCGCAAAGCTCATCTTGTCAACAGCCTCTTTGCAGGGCTGAGTAGTTGCGCTGTTATCTAAATAAGCTTCCATTTTCCAAACCTCCGGGCATTATATTAACTTTTACATTATACATCATCATTCCTCTACTTTCAATATTTTTATTACATTTAATAATGAACATTTTTTAAATTTTCATAAATATACGCTCACCTTTCAACTTCCTATACTATATCTTATGCACGATGATTTAAGGCGATACCGCACAATTAAGGCGTGCGCCTTAATTGTGCGGTATTGCCTTAATTTAGATAGTAGATTTTGTGCATCGCTCCGGGCGTTTGATGGTTAAGAGAAGTAAAAAAGCGAGCGAAGCCTTACAGGGTTTAATTTTCGTCATATTTCCGAACAAACTAACCGCAGCAGAGCAAAAACTGTTGATTTTCACAATTGACTGTAATAAAAGCGTGAAAAGTTGGCGATAATGGCGGCGCAATAAAGAATTTTCAAAAAACTATTGACAAAGAACAAATGTTCAGATATAATGAAATTACGGATTGGCAAAATGGGAGGCTAAGACGGAAACTTTTGAACGTTCATTTCCATAACAAGTGATGCTATGATAAGTCGTTAACGATGACTGCTTGAGTCTGCGCTTTGATTTATCAATAATGCGGATCTTTTATTGTTGATGCTGATCCGGCGGCGCAAAATGCCGCTAACAATAAATATCAATATACAGTTTTTTTAGCGACTTTTAAAAATATAATTTTTAAAGGAAGTGAAGCAATGTTTATTGATATCACAGAATCCAATTTTAATAACACAAAAGAAAATTGGGAAAATAACGCAATAAAAACATATGATATTCCGCTTGGTACGGAAGATTGCCGTATCAGCGGAAACGACGCAATAATAACACTTCGTCTTCCTCATGAGGACGCTCTTTATACAGATTATGCTTCTATAATGTACTGGATTCAGGGCGATGACGGAAGTGTGAGAGAAGAGTCACGAGCAGGTCTTTCTGTACCGTCATCATGCAGAATGAGTGTTCCGATTGATGATGACGATGTTAGCGCACTGTTTACATCGACCGTTTCGGGCAGCACAAAGGGCTTGGCTGAGCTTAGAATTCATTGTGACAATACTCAGGCTCTTGAAGCGCTTATTGCTGCGCCGAAGGCGATTACTTATCTCAGACCTATGTGGTATACCGGCTACGCGGTCGATAATGCGCTCAATCCTGACATATTGACGCCCGACAACACTGTTGTAATGGAGGATATGCGGGATGCTCTTGAGTGCAGCAGTCTGCTTGAGGGCAGAGGTCAAATTCTAAACGGAAAGAAATATCTGTTTACTTTTGACGAAAATGTCTACACATGGGACTACCCCTATAATGACGGCACGGAAGTGGTCGGACTTCCACTGTCGCCCTCGTATTATGAGATTATTCCCAAAGACGGCACGGAGGATTTAACCGGCGGAACAAACAGCGGAAACAGCTCTCTTTATTTTAAGGATAAGCTTGTTTATTCAACGAACGGCTGCGTTTATGTGAAAATGAAACGCATGAACTTTTCTCTCGGAGACAGCATCGGTTACGCTCCGGACGAGATTGAAGATGTGTTGAACGGTACTGTTTCTGAATATTTTGAAGATACGGATATTTTTCGCTCTATTTTCAATTTGTTTGAGACGGACGAAATGTTTAACATCAACCTTCGTCGCAACGGACTTTATCTCATAAGCGGAACATTAAGCTTTAAAAAGTCAAACATCTGCATTGTCGGCCACGGCTCGCAGATAAGAGCTTGGAACCCGAGTTGTGACGGTGACGGTTATTATGTTCTCGTTGGTAACTCAGGTATTAGCGGAGTGAAGAACATTGAGCTTTGTGATTTGACACTCCAAGGCCTGATGAGATACGAAAACGGAGCTATAGTAAACGCAAAGGAACAGTGTGTCTCTTTCAGAAAATACTCGGACGGCATACCGTTTCCTACAAATATGACTTTTTTCAAGGTGAATATTGACGGCTTTGAAACAGGCGTTCATATTACTAGTAAAATAGCATGTGACGATATGCACTTGAATTGTAGATTTATTGATTGCAATGTTTCCAGAACGATATTTGGATACAATATGAACTATTGCAAACAAGTTGTTATTTCTGGTGGCAGTGTTAATAATTCTTTGTCTCTTGATAAAAGACATCATTGTGTTTATATTGGGAAGCGCTGTAGCTACATAGTTGTTGAAAACTGTACGCTTGAGAATACTACAGGTGGTGCAATACATCAGTATGGGTTCTTCGGAAAAGAAGAAGCTTCTGATCATAATAGATATAGAAATCTTCTTCTTCGTAATTGCTATATGGGATTGACAATTGGAGGATATACGCATGATGTTATCGCCGAGAACATAACTGGTGATAAAATTTGTGGCTTTATTCAGTTGGGAAATTGTTCAGATGTTTTGATTCGTAATTATATTGCGACAGGAAACAATGAAAGAACAATAAAAGTCGGAGACGGTTCGGAACATCATGTTTATGAACCTAATTTAACAAGAGATGGTCATTGGGAGTTCTTCAAAGTAGAGGGACCGGTTCGTGCACAAATTGAGGAGTGTTCTTTTAGTGATCAACCTGATTATATGGCG
>CAVFTC010000082.1:0-8000 GCA_963625295.1 Bacteroides faecis | reverse complement strand
CAGCAAGCCTGCAATTTTTTTGTACAACCTGACGAAAAATCTTACTGCGCAATCCGCACACCTAAATTGTGCGGTATCGCCTTAAAAAAAGGGGACGACATATCAGAACGATATGCAGTCCCTTTTGCTATAATCATTTAAAAAGCTTTCCGAGCTGTTCAATGATAATTTTAAATATATTTGTGATGATGTTTTTGAGAAGCGTAAAGAAATCCGGACTTTCTATCGGATCGCCCTTATCCTCGTTCGTCATCGGTCTTATCGTATCGCCTTTGTTCTCCTCGCCCTCATAGATAAGGTACTGCGGATAGCTTTCATTACTGAAAACCGTCATCGGCTCCCCGTCATATCTGAGCAGGCTGTAAATCAACGGATTGAGGATTTCCGGATAGCAGTTGTGCTTCATATTCTGAATGTACCATGTTGTATCCGGGAAAAGAGTTGTTGACGCATCAACGGCACGATCGGGAGAAATGTATTTATCCGTTCCCGCTGCCTTTGCATTTTCGATATACTCATCGCTCAGCTTTGAGCCGATGACTGCAGTCGTCGTGCCTGGTGCCTGCTGCTCACAGGTTACAATCATGTCGCTCTGCTGATTCGCATTGTAGCAAATCGGATAAAGCTGATAGCCGTATTTTGCAATTATCGAAACATTGATGCCGTCGGCCTTCATCTGCTTGTAAATATCGTTAAGCTTCGTGCCGACCGTTTCATGATAATGGTTCAGCTTTGCGATAAGTCCTGCGTATTCCTCTTCAACACCTGCGAAAATATAGTCCCTCGCCTCTTCAAACCTGTCGGCTGAAACCATCGACCAGTAGCCGGGTGTTGTACCGTAGCTGACCCTCATAACATCGGGAGTAACATACTTTGCAACCTTTGTTGCGGTTTTGTTGAAATACTCCATCGTCATGCCGAGTCCGTTGAGCTTGTTGCTCAGCGTTATAACCTCTTTAAGGAGGGTGAGCGGAAGTGATTCGTCAAGGTTCTGGCTTGCAAAGAAATCAACCGCATCGGCGTCAAAATGCATTTCGCCGTTAAACAGCGAATTTGTAACCTCTGTTCCAAAGCAAATGGGGTTGTAAAGCACAACATCGTCAATATCCTCCCAGCCGTATTCGGCAAGGTAAGCAGAAAGAATGGTTGTGCCGAGACATCTTGCAAGAACCTTAATGCGTGAATGACCCGTAACCTCCTTGACCGCCTGAATATATTCGTGGAGGTCGTCCGCAATTTCGCACGGGTCAAGACGGCAATCATACTGGAAGAAATACTTGTAGATCTCATCCGTTGCGCCCTGAGCCGTTGAGGTATCGCTTGTCGGCTTGTGAACATCCTTTATAGGGTTGTTTTTCCAATACTCCGCTGTGCTGTAGCCGGAATTGTTGGCAATATTTCCGTTGTTGTCGAGCGCAAAATCCTTGTACGCCTCCGCCATGTACTGAGTGAAAAGCGTTTTGAATTCCGAAAAGTCATCGGTCAGATAGCCCTTTGTGTAGACGGGAACAAGCTCCTTGAGAGCATTCTCAAGAAATCCGTCGGGAACATATGGCAGTTCCTCGCTGCTCTTATCATCCTTATTGACATGAATACTCGCACGACCGCGAACATAAATTATCGGTTCCGTGTCGCAATTGCAGGAATCCTCCGCCAGTACGCTCATGGGAGCGATGACCATTGCAAAGATTACCAAGCTTAAAAACACTGCTAAAAACTTTTTCATAACTATCTCTCCTCGTTGCATTATTTATGAAATCCGACCTTGCCTGCCGCAATTATTTTTCCGCTTCCTTTGCGGCAAGCTCGTCAAGATATTCATCATAGGTTATGTTCTTATCATAGAAGCTGCCGGCGGTAACATCGATTATTCTGTCGGCAATCGTCTGCACAAACTGATGGTCGTGCGATGTGAAAAGAACGGTTTCCGGGAAGTTGATAATTCCCTTGTTGAGCGACTCGATCGACTCAAGGTCAAGGTGGTTGGTCGGCTCGTCAAAAATAAGCACATTTGCGCCGGAAAGCATCATCTTGCAAAGCATACAGCGGACTCTCTCGCCGCCGGAAAGAACCTTCGCCTTCTTCGTTGCCTCCTCGCCGGAGAACATCAGTCTGCCGAGCCAGCCCCTGACATCGCTTTCAAAAACAAGGTCGGAATATCTTCTTACCCAGTCAATAAGCGAATCCTCGCAGCCGTCGAAAAACTCGGAGTTATCCGACGGAAAATACGACTGAGAGGTCGTAACACCCCACTTAAATGTGCCCTCGTCCGGCTCAAGCTCGCCGACAAGAATTTTGAACAATGTCGTTTTTGCGAGTCCGTCAGTGCCGACGAACGCAACCTTTTCACGGGGCTTGATGGTGAACGAAACATTGTCGAGCACCTTTCGGTCACCTATGGTCTTGCTTATGCCCGAAACCGTCAGCAGCTCGTTGCCGACCTCACGGTCGGGCTTGAACGAAACGAACGGAAATCGGCGTGAAGAAACGGGCATATCCTCAATATTAAGCTCATCAAGAAGCTTTTTGCGGCTCGTCGCCTGCTTGGATTTTGAAGCATTCGCACTGAATCGAGCGATAAACTCCTGCAATTCCTTTTTCTTCTGCTCAGCCTTCTTGTTCTGCTCTCTGAGCTGACGCTGTGCAATCTGCGTATAGTCATACCAAAAATCGTAGTTACCGACATACATTTCTATCTTGCCGAAGTCGATATCGACAATATGCGTGCAGACCTTGTTGAGGAAATGTCTGTCATGCGAAACAACGATAACCGTGCTTTCAAGGTCGATGAGAAAATCCTCAAGCCAGCGAATTGCCGCAACATCGAGGTGGTTGGTCGGCTCGTCCATCAAAAGGATATCCGGATTGCCGAAAAGAGCCTGAGCAAGAAGAACCTTGACCTTGATATCATTGTCAAGCTCGCTCATCTTTGCGTAGTGGAATTCATTCGTAACGCCAAGACCGTTGAGAAGAATTTCTGCGTCACTCTCTGCGCTCCAGCCGCCCATTTCGGCGAATTCCTCCTCAAGCTCGCTGACCTTGATGCCGTCCTCCTCGGTGAAGTCCTCCTTCATGTAGAGAGCTTCCTTTTCGTCCATAATTTCGCAAAGGTGCGGATTACCCATAAGCACCGTGCGGATTACATCGTACTCGTCAAAGGCGAAGTGATCCTGCCTGAGGACTGACATTCTCTCGCCCGGGGTGATGATAACCTCACCCTTGTTCGGTTCAATCTCGCCCGAAAGAATTTTTAAAAAGGTTGATTTTCCTGCGCCGTTTGCGCCGATAAGTCCGTAGCAGTTTCCGTCGGTAAATTTCAGATCCGCTCCTTTAAAAAGCTCTCTGCCGCCGTACTGCAGGCTGATATTAACTGTGCTGATCAAAACTAAATCTCCTGAACCATATATATTTATCTTTTTACAAGATATTTTACAAATTTATAAACCCTGCTTTTGAATCCGTAATAGGTCTTTCTGACAAAACGGATAAGAGGCAGAAATTTAACATACATCAAATAATCACGGTCGGTCACATTGTGCACCTTACCGTCACGCTCAAAGCTTTTCAGAACGCCGATTATCTGGTCGTTGCGAATATTATATTCATTGTCCCACTGGTTGTCTCCCCGCATTACGAATGTGCCGGAATTGATGTACATGACACGGTGCAGAACGAATCTGCCGTTATCCCGCTGATAAAAAACAATGTCGCCGGGTTTAATCGCTTTCTTCGGCTTAACAAGCGTTACGGTATCTCTCCTGTCCCTAATGAGCGGCAGCATACTGCGTCCTGCCGAAACGAAGGATACCTCACCGTGATTGTCCAACGCATCACGGATAACGGGAGCCATATCATTAAGGCTTACTTTCTCACTCAAGTATATCTGCTCCTTTTAACGCTTCGATAAATTCAACCACATCTCTTCTGATTTCTTCGGGGCTAACCTTGCATTCCTTCGCAAGCGCAGAAACAATTTCGTTCGTCTCGGCACCCTTTTCAAGCATTCCCCATATAAATGTGCCGGTTTCGTTGACGGTTATCAGTCCGGTGAAATTTATTCCGCCGGGCGCAACAACAACGCTCCTGCTGCCGACCTTTCTTATTCTGTAGCCCTCTTTGATTTTCACTGTTTTTTACCTCCGGAAGTTTCCGTTATATAAATTTTCCTGTCCTCTATCCTGACTTCCTTGTTGCAGACATTAAGAGCGGCAGGCTTGTGGGTTATTATTATGCAGGTTCTGTTTTCAAGCCCTCTGAGGTTTTTGAGCAGACGCTCCTCGGTCGCTTCGTCAAGCGCAGAGGTCGCCTCATCAAGCAGAAGAATCGGCGCATCGTAGAGAATCGCTCTTGCGATTGCAATGCGCTGGATCTGACCCTCGGAAAGACCGAGTCCCCTCTCTCCCACCTCGGTTTCCAAGCCGTTGGGAAGCTGCGAAACGAATTCATCGGAGCAGCTCAGGCGAATCGCACGCTCTATCTCCTCATCGCTTTTTCCGCCGCACATAAATGTTATATTTTCGGCAAGCGTGCCCGAAAGCAGCATATTGCCCTGCGGAACATAGGAAAAAAGCTTCCTTGTGTTTCTGTCAACCTGACGCTCGCAATCCTCGGCAACAACCTTGATCGTTCCCTTTTCGGGTGACATAACGCCCAAGAGCAGCTTTAGCAGCGTGCTTTTACCGATTCCGGAAATTCCGGTTATCGCCGCAAAATCGCCCTTGTTGATCGTTGCGCTTGCGTCCTCAAAAACATAATCTCTGTTATACTTAAATGTTATCGAGTCAAATTCAATGGATCTCAGCTTTTCGTAAAATTCATATCGATCGCCGATATCGTTATCCGTTTCCAGCTCATCGTCATAGTTTTCGATTTCGATTATTCTTTCTGCCGAAGCAATTATGCCGTAATATGTCGGAATAACACCGGCAAGCGCCGAGAGCGGCGACTGGATCTGATTGACAAGCTGCAAAATCGCCGTCAATTCACCGATATCTATCGTGCCCTGATAAACACGGAAGCCGCCCAGCACCATTGCAAAAAGGTAGCCGAGGCTAAATGCCATCTGAATTCCCGTGTTTGCAAAAATGCTTATCGTGGCTCTTTTTATGCGAATTTTGTAGTTATCCTCCTGCAAGGCTCGAGCCTTGTCGCACACCTGCTTATACGCATTAAAAACCTTGATAACAAGCGAGCTTGCAATCGTTTCCTGAAAGAAAGAGCGAACCTTTCCGTCGGCCTCCTGAGCCTTTTTGTGGATTCCCTTGAGATAGTTCCTGAAAAAAGCCGTTGTCAAAGCGATAAGTCCGCCACCGGTAAGGAAGATCACGGCAAAAATCCAATCAAGCCCGATCATGATCACAACTGCGGAAATCAGCTTGGTAAAAAGAGAAACGACATTCGGAACAAGCCCCGTTACGCCGTCGCAAATCGTCTGAACATCGGAGGTCAGGCGGTTGAGCAAATCACCGCTGTGGTGCTTTGAAATCTCGGAATAATCCTTTTTCATTATCGATTCAAAGACGCGTGTCCGTATTTTTATTTCAATTTTCGCTCTGGCACGCTCATACATATTGCTGTTGAAAATTTTCAGCGTGATCTGGATAAGAACGAGAACAAGAAGATAAATTGCGCCGTGCTTGAGCAGCTCAAAATCCGCAGATGTTGCGCCGTTTACGATATCCTTCGTTCCGTAGGCGGTCAAAATTCCGAAATAGGCAAGAGCTGCACTCATAGCTGCATACAAAAAGACAAAAAGCCAACTGCCTTTCGATGTCTTTATTATCCATTTGAGAGCGGAAAAATCGCTGCCACTCTTGCGACTCTGACCTTTGGTGCTTTTGTCCTTCAAAATTATCTATCCTTTTATATTATAGCAGTAGTCCTTGACTCATGGTTTTGTATGAAAGCTCCGCCGCCTCAAGGCTGATGTTGCACTTAAGCCTGTAAATCGGAACCTCGGCAAGCAGCTCGTTGAGAAAATCGCAAAGCAAAATCATTCTCTCGGGATTGGACGGGCGAATGGTCTGCGAGATAAGCGGACTGAGCGCATCGTCGGGAAAAATGCGTTCTATGGAATTGGTCGGACTTTGTTCAATGAAGCAGATTGCGCCCAGTTCGGCAGATGTGTTTACATTGATGTCATTCTTGCCGGAAAACGGCGTTCCGAAAATATAATATTTTCCGTCAATTTTTCTGTACGCCGCCTTGTCGTCGTTGATTATAAATGCCTTGTCGCCCAAAAGCTTCATCCAAAGCGAGGCATGCGTTGATTTGCCCGTTGAGCACGGAGCGGAAAACGAATAAGCCTTGCCGTCCACAACAACGGTCGATGAGTGCAGAAACATTCCGTTATATTCAAGCAGCTTGAGATTGAATGCAGAGCCGACCCAAAGGTACTCCAGGCTTGCGCCCTCCAAAACATCTTTATAATATTCCATTTGCTGTTCCATAAGGGAGTCGCTGACGCCGATTCTGAAATCAGGCTTTTCGTCACATCGATATTTTTCGCTGCGCTCACGCAGCATATCATATCTCGGCTCATAGCCGACATTAAGCCCCGCAATTTTGTAAACAGGCATTGGTTCACCGCTTTTCAGATCTTATTCACATCTACCATCATGCTGATAAACATGAATAAAATTTCGGCAGACAACCGTGAGGCTGCCTGCCGACTCGGTTCTTTCGGGAAATCAGCCGATGATGAGATCGCTGCCGATGCTTCCGCTTGCCGAATTGGACTCTGTGCTAACAGTTGTGCTCTCGACAGGAGAAACAGCAGAGCTGCCGTCAGCCATGATGTCCTCAACGATATCAAACTTTCTGATATCAAGCTCAGGCTTATTGTAGGTCATCTTTTTCACCCCTCCGAATTTAATTCGATACGGCGAATAAAAATTAAATCAGAATTCTTAATGTTAACATTTAATTTTTATGCCACCTATATCTATGGTAATTTTATCATTTATTTGTTCCCGTGTCAACATATTTTTCTTCAAACGAACGATTTTGCCGAAAAGGCGAATTCCCAAAGTAAATTCCACAGTGGAATTTGATGTGGAATTTACTTTGGGAAAGAAAAAGTGGTAGAATTTAGTCTGGGAAAAGGAGGCTCAGACTATGGAAAAAACGAAGAAAAACAAACACATGACGCTCGAGGACAGAATTGAAATTCAAGAGTGTCTGAGCAAAGCAATGACTTTCAAGGCGATTGCTCGAAGGATCGGAAAAGATCCAACCACGGTATCAAAAGAAGTAAAGTTGCACGGAAAAACATATACCAACAGCTTTACCAAAACAGATGAGTGCTGTCCAAATCTATTGAAAGCACCGTTTGTTTGTAACGGATGTGCAAAAAGGAATCGCAGCAGCTGTCGTTATCCACGCAGATGCTACCAAGCGAAAGCGGCACAAGAAGAATATGAAACAGTGCTGGTTGAATCAAGAGAGGGTATCCCTCTGACAAAAGAGGAATTTTACAAGACCGAAGAGATAATCTCATCGGCTGTAAAGTCAGGTCAAAACATTTATCATGCCATACAGGCAAATAACCTGTCTGTTTCAAAATCATCTGTGTATCGCCATATCGAATGCGGCTATTACACCATATCCAAAATCGACCTATCTCGTGCAGCCAAATTCAAGCCAAGGAAAAAAGTTAAGGGCGAATATGTTCCAAAAGGCGTTAAAATCAATAGATCTTTTGACGATTTTATGCTTTTCCTTGAAGAAAACCCTGCTGTCAACTATGTTGAAATGGATACGGTTATCGGCAGAGTCGGCGGTAAAGTCATTATGACTTTTCAGTTTGTGAATGTGGATTTTATGTTTGGCATACTTCTTGAAAACAAGACTGCCGCAGAAGCTGCCGGAAAGATTCGTCAGCTGAAAGAAAAGCTGAACATTCTGGGAATCAAATTTTCAGATGTTTTTCCTGTTCTTTTAACCGACAACGGAGGCGAGTTCAGCGATGTTTCTGCTTTTGAAAACGGATTGGATAATCA
>CAVFTC010000081.1:0-8401 GCA_963625295.1 Bacteroides faecis | reverse complement strand
TTGACCATATTATATCAATTACACCCTCCCGTGTCAAGAATTCAGGCGATTTTTTCAAAAAAATCAGCCTGCTCAATGAACAATGAACAGGCTGATTGTTATCTTTATTCTCTGTGCCACTTTACGCCCTGAGCGGTATCCTCAAGGACGATGCCCTTGGCTTTCAGCTCGTCACGGATGCGGTCGGCTTCCGCCCAGTTTCTGTCCTTGCGAGCCTGAGTTCTCTGCTCGATAAGGGCTTCGATCTCGTCGTCAAGGCTTTCCTTTTTGCGGTCATAAACCAAACCGAGTACTCCCGCAAGCTCATCGAACACCTTTATTGCTTCCTCGACAGAGCCTTTATTTGCGTTTGCGGCAATAACATTGGAGTTGATATCACGAACAAGCTCAAACAAGGCGGCGATAGCGTCCGCTGTGTTGAGGTCGTCGCTCATTGCGTCAACAAACTGCTTGCGGCGCTTGTCGAACATTGCAAGAAGCTCGTCGCTTGCCGCTCCGTCCTCCGCCTTTTCAAGCGCAAAATCAAGACCGTCACGGCAGTTGTAAAGACGAACGAGAGATGCCTTGCACTGCTCGATGATATCGGTGCTGTAGTTAATGGGACTTCTGTAATGCGAAGAAATCATAAGGAAACGAATCGGTTCATAACCGTATTTTTCCGCAACATCTCTGACGGTGAAGAAATTGCCGAGCGACTTTGACATCTTGACATTGTCAACATTGATGTAGCCGTTATGCATCCAGTAATGAGCAAACGGAACACCGTTGCAGCACTCGCTCTGTGCAATCTCATTCTCATGATGAGGGAAGATAAGATCCTGTCCGCCGCAGTGAATGTCAATCGTTTTACCGAGGTAACGCCTTACCATCGCCGAGCACTCAATATGCCAGCCCGGTCTGCCGTGACCCCACGGCGACTCCCAGTAAGGCTCGCCCGGCTTTGCACTCTTCCAAAGGGCGAAGTCCATCGGCTCTCTCTTGACCTCGCCGACCATAATTCTTGCGCCGGCTTCAAGATCCTCAAGCGGCTGATGCGAAAGCTTGCCGTACTCATTAAATTTTGAGGGACTGAAGTAAACATCGCCGTCAACGGCATAGGCATAGCCCTTGTCGATAAGCGTCGAAACGATGTCGATTATCTCGTCAATATTCTCCGTGGCCTTCGGATGAACCGTCGCTTCACGGACATTCATGCCCTTAACATCCTTCCAAAATTCCTCGATATATTTCTCGCTGACCTCTTTATAGGTCAAGCCCTCCTCGTTTGCACGCTTGATAATTTTATCGTCAATATCCGTAAAATTCTGAACAAACCTTACATCGTATCCGATATATTCGAGAAAACGGCGAAGAACATCAAAAACGCAAAGCGGTCTTGCATTGCCGATGTGAATAAAGTTATAAACGGTCGGGCCGCAAGCATAAATCTTGACCTTGCCCTCCTCAATTGTTTTAAGCTCCTGCTTGCTTCTGGTCAGAGTGTTGAAAATCTTCATCTATTTGTCCTCCAATTTTTTTAGGTAATACCGCACAATTGTGGTGTGCGGACTGCGCAGTAAGGCATGCGCCTTACTTGTGCAGTGTTGCCTTAAGACTGTCAATTTCGCTCTGCAATCTGCAAAGCTCCTGAGAAACGGGGTCGGGAATGTGAATTTGGTCAAGATCCTGAACCCTTTCGCCGTTTCTGCGAACGACCCTTGCCGGAACGCCGACCGCCGTTGAGTTTTTCGGTATCCTGTCGAGCACGACCGCACCTGCGGCAATGTTCGTATTGTCGCCGACCGTTACGGGGCCGAGCACCTTTGCACCCGCGCCGATAAGCACATTGTTGCCGATGGTCGGGTGTCGTTTGCCGATATCCTTACCCGTACCGCCGAGCGTAACGCCCTGATAAACCGTAACATCATCGCCGATAACGGTTGTTTCGCCGATAACCGTGCCCGTGCCGTGGTCTATAAAAAATCTTCTTCCGATCTGTGCGCCGGGGTGGATCTCGATTCCCGTTCTACGCACACATCGCTGAGAAATCATTCTTGCGATAAAGAACAGATTGTGGTTATAAAACCAGTGCGCCTTTCTGTGGCTTCTGATCGCTTTATATCCGGGATAGAGCAGCATAACCTCGATTGCCGAGGTTGCCGCTGGGTCACGCTCCCGGAAGCATTTTATATCTTCTTTTATTCGTTCAAACAATAAAAAGTCTCCCTTCAAGTCTCTCGGAGATACCGAAAAACAAAGCCTCTGCCGCACACAATGCGACAGAGGCGGTTTTTCCGCGGTTCCACTCCGACTTATAACTTTCAGTCCTGTAACGGGGACGACCGCACAGAGATACTTGCCCGAGGCTTTCCCCCTGCGTGCTGGCGGGTGCATTTCAACCGAGCGTGCACAAGAGGCTTTCACCGTACCGCCTCATTCTCTGCTGTGCCCGTTTCGGACTACTTCTCCCGATAAACGCATTTTTACGCTATCATTATATCACAAAATAAGAATAAATCAATATTTTTTTATGCCTTAAGGTCGCACACCTCAATTGCGCAGTGCTGCCTTAAAAATTTCCGCCGTTCCAGCCCCACATATCGACCTCTTCATATTTAATATATACATTTGAAGCGTCAATGTTAAGAACCTCGCCGAAAATTTCGCAGATTTTCGCAGTCAGCTTGTTGGACTGGGAATAATCTATTCTGCCGAAAACCTTAACCTCAACATAGGCAATCGGGTTTGAATTATCGCCCTGAAAATAAAGGTGACAGTTGTCCTCGAAGCTGAGCATGAGCCAACGCTCACTCTTACCGGAGAGAATTGATATCGCCTCGCCGAGCTTTGATTTGAGCGTAAGCTCCTGCTCGGGAGAAATTGCTGCGTTTGTCTTTGTCGAGATCATCGGCATAATAAATCATCCTTTCGTCATTGTCTTTAGGCAATACCACACAATTGGGGTGTGCGGATTGCGCAGTAAGATTTTTCGTCAGGGTGTGCAAAAATTTTGCCGGCTTACTATAACTAAGTCAAAAAAATTTTGCGCAGCATGACGGAAACAGATTCAAGCAAGGCGTGCACCTCAATTGTGCGATATTGCCTTTATCCTTTTTCTTATCAAAATCTCGCCTTCGTCGGCGTTGTCGGTATTGAGAACCGTCTTTTCCATCGGGCACATATCCGTCCCCGAACGGTTCATTATAAAATCTGTTTTTTTCTCATAAGTTAATTTTACGCTTTTATTTTCAAGATATGCGGCGGCATACTCGCTTGTGACCTGAGCGTAGATTTCCGCTACACCGTATTTTTCAAGAAGCATTGCCGCAGCCTTGCCTATGACCCGATCGGCAACCGATGCGCCGTCAAAAAAGCCCGGGTCGGCGTCGATTTTATCAAGAATGGGCTTTACGCCCCTTTTCTCCGAGGTGTATATTCCTTTTTTGCCTACGGCGGCAAAGGTAACCTTATCCTTGAGAAGACATTTTGCTTTTTCCGTTTCTTTCAATTATTAAACCACCTTTTTTCGCCGCATAAACGGCCGGAGGAATCACGAGAAGCTGAAGCCCGATTCCGTAAATACCCTTAACGCTCGCCGTAACCGCAGCAATCGCTCCGCCGCATTCAATTTTGAAAATACTTGCCGCAACAAAAAGCATGGCGGCATAGAAAAGCCTGCCGGAAAGCATGGCGGCAACAAGAGTCGCCAATCCGCCAAGTCTTTTGTTTTTCAGCCCTGCTTTATGATAAAGCAGGCCGCTGACAAGCCCGTAGACCGCAAGCTCGCCGATCATGAACGGCAGCCTCGGCGCAGCCGGCATACCTGTCACAAAATAGCTGATGAGCGGAGTAAGAACGCCTATGGCAAAGCCGTAGTCGCCGCCGATAACAAACCCTGCAAGAAGCACGGGAATGTGCATCGGCAAAAATATCTCGCCCGCCTGCGGAATCCCCGTCAGGTGAAAGAGCTGCGGAAGAATAATTCCGAACGCCAGCATCAATGCGCCGGCAGTCAATCTTTTTGTTGAAAATTTTCGCTGCATAAGAATCCTTTTTTAGGCAATGCCGCACAATTGAGGTATTGCCTTAAGTTGCGTAATGTTTTTTACAAATATTATATTACATTAAAAACATCCGATTTTCAACCTATTTGCGAATATCGTCAATATTTTTCTTGAAATTCATAATGACATATGATATGATAAATTCATTAGGAAAAGAACTGAGGGATAATATGGTTGCGGAAAAAGAAAAGAAAGAACAAAGCGAGGTCACTCAAAAGCCTGTTAAAAAAAGCGAAAAATATGTGTGGTTTTCGCTCTCCGCTCTGATTGCGGCTATCGGAACGATTTGCCACAGCAGCGGAATCAAATTCAATGTCTGGGTCAGCGTCGCTTACTCTGCATTCCTTTTGTTCACCATAATCATGGCTGCCCAGCGCACAAGCGTTGAGCGTTTCGGCTATGCCGACGAGGACGCAAAGACTGCTGACAAGACAAAATATGCCTTGACCTCGATTTTATATTACATATTTATCCTGCTTGCGGTCGCTTATTCGTTCCTTGCGCTTTGGGTATCAGGTGTCTTTTCCATATAATAAATCTATGCTTTTCAAAACTCGCCGAGCGGCGGGTTTTATTTTTTACCGAACGGTATCAATAATATCTCATAACTGCGACAACCTTGCCGAGAATTTCACATTCATCAACAATTATCGGCTCATAGGTATCGTTCTCCGGCTGCAAGCGATAATGTCCCTTTTCCTTATAAAAGGTTTTGCAGGTCGCTTCGTCGTCAATAAGCGCAATGACAATCTCGCCGTTTCGGGCGAACGGAGTTTTTTCGACAATCACAAGATCGCCGTCAAGTATTCCGGCGTTTATCATGCTCTCGCCCCTGATGTGCAGGCCGAAAAGCGGCTTGTCCCTTGTAACCGTGCCGGTATAGGGGAAATAACCCTCTATCTCCTCGACGGCAAGTATGGGCGCACCGGCGGTAACCGTGCCGAGAATCGGGACCTGAGTAACATTCTCCGCCTGACCCATTATTCTGATTGAACGCTTCAGGAGCGGATCACGCTGAATATAGCCCTCCTGCTCCAAGGTGTCAAGGTTCGACTGCACCGACGAGGTGGAGCGCAGACCTACAGCCGCACCGATTTCACGAACCGACGGCGGAACACCGTCAACGCTGCGTTGAACCAAAAATTCATATATTTTACGCTGAGTTTCATTGATAGGCATAGGCTCAACCTTCTTCCAAGATTATTTTGTTATATTATAACACATATGTTCGGAAAAAGCAAACATTTGTTTGGAGAAAAATATAGAAAATTTTTCTTTATTTTTTTAAAATTTTGTGCTATAATTATATAAATAAATAGATTTGAGGTCAATCATGGTTATTTCTTATAAAAAATCGGCAATTTTAGTGCTTTTAACTATAATCATTTCCACCCTTTTTGTATCAACGGCAAGCGCAACGAACGCCTCGGACATTGCAAACGGCTTCTCCGACGGTGAAAAAAATATCATCTGCATCGCTCACAGAGGCGATTGGCATAGCTTTCCCGAAAATTCTGCCGAGGCAGTCAATGCCGCCGCAGAATACGACGCCGTTTCCGTCGATATCCGCTTAACCTCTGACGGCAAGCCGGTGCTTATGGCAGACGAAACGGTTGACAGAATGTTGACCGACGGCGAGGGGAAATCGGTTTCCGGCTCGGTTTCGTCCTTTACACTTGCCCAGCTAAAGGAGCTTTATCTCAGAGAAAGCAACGGCGGAACGGACAAGAAAAAAACCGAATTCCGTGTTCCGGAGCTGAAGGAAATATACGAAACCGCCGACGGCAGAGCCGCAATTATGCTCAATGTTCAGGAAAATGACTTTTCAACGGTTTACGATTATGTCAAATCGCTCGGCAAGCTCGACGAAACGGTTTTCAGAATCGACGCAAAGGCAAAAAAAATCATCGAGCTGATAAAAGACCTTGACGGCGTTACGGCAACCGGCAATTATCAGGGCAATATTATTTTCCTTGCCACCTCGGCTGTCAAAGAATGTTTTGCGAACAATATTTATACAATAGAAATGGGCAGCACCAACGGCAACGGTGTTCTCTACGACAATTTCCTTATGAAACGCTTTGTCGGAAACAAAAGAGCGATGGCGTCGATGGTCAACGGCAGATGCGGCAAAAGAGCGGACAACGAAACAGGCTGGGATAATCTTATTTCCTGCGGCTACAGCGTTATCGAAACGAATTTCCCTGCCGAATTGACGGAATATATAAAGAAAACTGAAGCGGCGGCAACAGATCTTGAAAAAAACATTGATCTTTATGCCGGCACAGACCTCTCCCCCTACACAAGCGAGAGCGAAAAGAGCTTCGTGACCGCACTTTCGGCGGCGAAGGAGCTTCTTAACGATAAAGCGTCGTTCTCCGAGCTGACAGACGCAAGGTCGGCGCTGCAGTCGGCTCACGATTCGCTGACGGTCGGCGCAAAGAAAACCGTCACGCTCAAATTCAACTTTACACCCGGCAGAATAATCGCCGTTGTTCTTTGCGGCGCAGCATTCACGATCGGCACGCTTTATTTGAGGAGCAAAAGAAAAATAACCGCAAAAGCTGCGGTATAACGGCGATTCAAGCCGCATAAATCAAACGGGAGGCATCAATTATTATGGAAAACAAAGAAAAAATCCGCCTTAAGCGAGCCGATTATCCCGAACAGGTCGGCATTTCATCAAAAACGATACATGAGCTTATTGAAGATTTTCATGCGCAAAATGTTGAAGTGCATAGCATAATGATTTTGAGGGACGGAAAGGTTGCTTACGAATCGTGGGCAGCTCCCTATTCGCCGGATGCGCCCCACATGATGTATTCGGTCAGCAAAAGCTTCACCTCAACTGCGGTCGGCTTTGCAATCGACGAGGGTCTGATGACGCTTGAAACAAAGCTTATTGATATCTTTCCCGAATACAGGCCGAAGGTTAAAGACGAAAATCTTGAGAAGCTGAATGTTCATCATTTGCTCTCTATGCAATCGGGAAAAAATGTCAGCGTTTTCTCCGACAAAGCAAAAAACCACTGGATCAAGGATTATTTTGATTCTTCATGGAAATTTACGCCCGGCGACGGACACTGGCAGTATATAAGCGAAAACCAGTATATGCTCTGCGCAATGCTAACAAGAATAACGGGAATGTCCGTTGTCGAATACCTCACCCCGAGGCTTTTTGAGCCGCTCGGAATTGATGTTCCGTTCTGGGAGCATGACATTGACGGAATTGAGGCAGGCGGCTGGGGACTTTACCTCAAGACCGAGGATCTCGCAAAATTCATGTACTGCTATCAGCAGCACGGCAAGTTCAACGGGAAGCAGGTAATCCCGGAGAATTGGACTTATCTTGCGCAGAAGGTTCACGCAAACAACTCCCCGTTTACAAATGTTATCGACAGCCAGTGCGGCTACGGCTACTGCTTCTGGCGATGCGGCGGAATAAACGGCTACCGTGCCGACGGTATGTTCTCGCAGTTCGGAATAGTGTCGAGCGACGATGATATCGTTTATGTCATGACGGCAGGCGAGATCAACGAGCAGAAAACAAGAGACTGCATCTGGCGGCATTTTGACAAGCTCATTATCGAAAACGACGGCGAGCCTACGCCGGAGAAGAAGCCGGAGCTTGGCGCATTGCCGGATAACCTTGAACCGGGAAAGCACAGCGAGCTTGAAAAAAAGCTTGAGGGCAAAAGGATCGCCATGCAGATAAATCCCATATTAAACGCAGCAGGCTTCCCGTTCAGTATGCTCCCGATCCCAATCGTTTACATGTCGGGGGACAGAGCCGGAAATGTTGACAACATCGTTCTTCACTTTGACGGCGACACCTGCACAATGACATGGGACGAGGGCGACGAGCACAACACCATTCTTTGCGGAATGGACGGCGTAGCCCGCACAAGCCCGATAACCCTTGCCGGAATGAATTTCACGGCATTTTCCACGGCGGCATGGATCGACGAAAACACGCTTGAGATACATATGCGCCCGGTCGGCGGAATATGTATGAGAAAAATCAAGCTCACATTCAACGGGCACATCGTCACGCTTCGGCCGTCAAGCCAGCTGCCGATAAGCGCAATGGCGGAATCGCTGGCGCTTGATGTTGATTCGTTCTTCCCTCCGATACTTCACAACTTCGGACTGGTCGCCTTTGACCAGCTTCCCGGAATAATTGACGCACCTATACTCGGAAGAATTAAGGCAACGCAGCACAATTGAGGTATGCCATAAATAAATTAAGGCAATGCCGCACAAATCGAAGCACACGCCTTGCTTGAATATGTTTCCGTCATGCTGCACAAAAATTCCTTGACTTGCGTCAGCAAGCCTACAAAATTTTTGTACAACCT
>CAVFTC010000080.1:0-8507 GCA_963625295.1 Bacteroides faecis | reverse complement strand
ATCGGAGTTCCTTTGTGATATTTTACTCAACAGCGATATTTTAAGCTTTTGCGCCGCCGTTGTTTCGGAAATCGGGAGGATATAAACGAATTCCTCCGATTCGTCAATGTTAGGCAAATCACCGGATTCGTCGCTTTTTGCATTGAGCGTATAGAGCTTAATCACGGAATCGGGACGAGCGTTTTTTATCATTGCCGAAAGTGTTCGGACGATCGCTTCGCAGCCGTGATTTCCGCATCCGCCGTGAGAATAAAAAGCGTATCTCATTCCTTCGTCTCCTCAACAAGCTTAACATCAACATCATCCATATGAACCCAGCCCCATTGTCTCGGCCAGGTTCTTGATGTTCCGTCAGAGTGAAGAACTTCAAATATGAACGCAGGATAGATGTAATCTAAATTTTCACTGTTTGCGTTGGATATGCCGCCGGAAAGAATCATGGTGAGCTTATACAGCCCGGGAGCGAGATTGTTGTTTATTTTAAATTCAACATCATATTCACCGATATCATTTATGTTCGCAAAGGTTTTGGTGAATGCAATTTCAATCGGAGTTTCGTCTGCCTGCCAAATAAGCAGTCTGAAGCTCATGTCGCCGATATGCGGGATTTTCGTTTTAATTCTGACCTTGAATTCTATCGGTTCGTCGGCATTATAAGTACATGACTCATTATGAAGTACATCGAGGGAGAGAATTTCTGCTCTGTCACGAGTGTAGCCCGGAAGCCGTGTGAGATTCGTGTAATCGTAATGATTAAGCTTTTCCATATAAGCTTCGCTGTTGTATATTCTAATACCTTCCTCAACATCGCCGTCATATATAACCTGTCCTTCCTTGAGGACGATAACACGGTCACAAAGCTGGCGAATCGTATTCATCTGATGGCTTACGAAAAGAATGGTTTTACCGCTGTCGGCAATGCTTCTCATTTTATTTATGCATTTTTTCTGGAAGCGAGTGTCGCCGACGGCGAGAACCTCATCGACAAGCAAAATATCGGGTTCAAGATGGGACGCAACGGCAAAAGCGAGGCGGACAAACATTCCGCTTGAATATCTTTTTACCGGAGTGTCAATAAATTTACCGACCTCGGAAAATTCGATAATATCGTCGAGCTTTTGGTCAATCTCGGTTCTTGTCATTCCGAGAATTGCGCCGTTAAGATAAATGTTTTCTCTGCCGGTCAGCTCTCCGTTGAAGCCTGTTCCGACCTCAAGCATGGAGGAGATTTTGCCGTAGAATTCAATTCTTCCGTCGGTAGGCTCGGTGATTCTTGAAATGATTTTGAGAAGGGTCGATTTGCCGGCTCCGTTTTTTCCGATAATGCCGATTTTTTCGCCCTGCTTAACATCAAAAGAAACCCCGTTGAGCGCCCAAAAATCCTCTTTGGCGTTTGCCTTGACAGGGTGCAGAAGATTATAGCCTGCAAGCTTCAACCGTTCGATTTTACTGTCGGGTTTTTGCGTCACATGCTTAATGATATATTTTTTCTTAATGTTTGAGATATGTAATGCGATAGGCTGTTCATTCATTTTAATCACCCCGTCAGACTATGTCAACAAAGTTTCGTTCGGTCTTTCTGAACAAAATAATTCCGGCAACGGCAAAGACTGCAATCCATGCCAACGCCACAATGAACGAAAGCCAGTCAAAAACCATATCGTCGATAACGCACCATTTGAATGCGGACACCAAACCGGTGATAGGGTTAAGAGAATAGATAAGCCTGTATTTTTCAGGGATAGATGTTATCGAATATGAAATAGGGCTGGCGTATTGCATAATTGACAGAGCAAATGGGATAATTTGTGCCATATCACGCCATTTAACATTAAATGCGGAAAGGAACAGTCCTGAAAAAAGGCCGAGAGCCAAATTAAGCAAAAGAAAAATCGGAAAAAGTAAAAATCTGACAGTCGGGTAATATCCGACAATGAGCATCATTATAATCAACATAATGATGGAAACCATGGAGTCGAACAATCCTGCAAGGCTGGAACCGATCGGGGACAAAATTCTCGGATAATAAACCTTTTTCATCAGACCGGCGTTCGTGAGAAATGTTGATGATGCCTGAGAAACATTTTTTTGGAAAATCGACCAGGGAATGCTGCCGGCATAAACCATTATGAAATACGGCGCGTCACCGTCGGAGGACAATCCGGCAAGAGTTCCGAAGATGAATGTTGAAACAATCATGCTGACGATAGGGGCGATAATAGCCCAGCCGAGGCCGATTCTCGTCTGCTTGTATCGAACGGTAATGTCACGCTTTGCAAGGTTGTATGCAAGCTCACGGTAATTCCAGATATCCTTCCAGTATTGAAGGTTTTTACCGTTAGGCTCGATAACAGTTTTCCTCAATTCTAAAACCCTCTCGTTGTTTATTTGCACATTGATAATTATATCATATCGCATGACCGGTAGTCAATACGAAAAGGGCTGTACAGACAAATAAAACACCATAAAATACGCCTAAAATAGACATACACCGCAATTTGTGTGGCGTTGCCCTTGACACTGTTTGATTTTTCTGCGATAATGTATTATGTATTTATATAACTGCTTAAAGGGGAACTTGTAATGACAGATAACGAAAAACTCGCCGAGCTTTTGTTTCCGAATATAACAAAAACTCCCGAGGATTATGAAAAGATATATCCCGAAAGAGGTCTTTCTGAGGGCGCAAGAGTTTCGAGATTTGCTCCCAGCCCGACAGGCTTTCTTCATCTCGGCGGACTTTTTGCCGCAATGATATCCAAGCTTACCACCCGTGCGACCGATGACGGTGTGTTTTTCCTCAGAATTGAGGATACGGACAAGAAGCGTGAGATCGAGGACGGCGTTTCCGCAATCATAAAGGGTCTTGCCGATTTCGGAGTAACTCCCGACGAGGGCGTAATGGGCTTTGAATCCGAGAGCGGAGCATACGGACCGTATCAGCAGAGCAAGCGCAAGGATGTTTATCAGGCAATTGCAAAGTCGCTCGTTCAACAGGGCATGGCTTATCCCTGCTTCTGCTCCGAGGAGGAGCTTAATGAAATCCGTGCCGAGCAGGAAAAGGCAGGGACGGATATTCAGGGCTATTTCGGCGAATGGGCAAAATGCCGCACGCTTACCCTTGAACAGCAGGAGGAGAAAATCAAGGTGGGCTGTCCCTATACTCTGCGTCTTCGTTCTCCCGGACAGGCTGACCACAGGATAAGGTTTGACGATATGATAAAGGGCAAAATCGAAATGCCCGAGAATATACAGGATGTCGTGCTCCTCAAGACGGACGGAATACCGACATATCATTTTGCACATGCGGTTGACGACCATTTCATGAGAACCACTCATGTTGTCAGAGGCGACGAGTGGATATCCTCCGTGCCGCTTCATATTCAGCTTTTCAAGGCTTGCGGCTTTAAGGTGCCCAAGTATGCCCATATTTCCCCTATCATGAAAGAGGACAACGGCGGCAAGAGAAAGCTTTCCAAGCGCAAAGACCCTGAGGCTTCCGTTTCGTTCTATTCCGAAAGCGGATATCCGAAGGAGAGCGTTATTGAATATCTTCTGACGATTGCGAATTCCAATTTTGAGGACTGGCGCAAGGCGAACAAAGCTGCGCCTCAGAGCGCATTCCCATTCAATCTTAAAAAGATGAGTGCCAGCGGAGCACTGTTCGATCTTAACAAGCTCAACGATGTCAGCAAAAATGTTATTTCCCTCATGACGGCCGACGAGGTTTATGACAAGGCAACGGCATGGGCAAAGGATAACGATTCCGAGCTTTATGCGCTTCTCGACGGCAATGCGGATTTTGCAAAGGGAATTTTCTCAATCGACAGGGGAACGGCTAAGCCTCGTAAGGATATTGCGAAGTGGGACGAGGTAAAGGACTATGTTTCGTATTTCTATGACAAGCTTTACACTCCCGACTATACTCTTCCGGAGAATATAAGCAAGCAGGACGCTGTGGCTATTCTCGAAAAATACATTGAAATTTTTGACGCATCGGACGACAAGGACACTTGGTTTGCAAAAATCAAGGAGCTTTGCGAGCCGCTCGGCTACACTCCGAATGTCAAGGAATACAAGAAAAATCCCGACGCATTTAAGGGTCATGTCGGCGATGTTTCAACGGTTATCAGAATTGCCGTAACATCTCGCCGCAACACTCCCGACCTTCATTCCATTATAGCCCTTCTGGGTGGGGACAAGGTCAAAGCGAGACTTGCTGATGCTGTTGCAGCTTACAAATAATTGGAGGCCATTATGGAAGAAAAGAAGATTTCATCTAATTTTATACATGATTTTATCGACGAGGATCTGGCAAGCGGAGTAAAGACCCGTGTCCAGACAAGATTTCCGCCCGAGCCGAACGGTTATTTGCATATCGGTCACGCAAAGGCACTTTGCATAGACTTCAGCACTGCGGAAAAATACAACGGAATATGCAATCTTCGTTTTGACGACACAAATCCCTCCCGTGAGGATGTCGAATATATCGACGCAATCAAGGAGGATATCAAATGGCTCGGCTTCCATTGGGAAAATGTGCTCTTCGCTTCGAGCTATTTTGACTTTGTTTACGAATGTGCGATCAAGCTCATCAAGGACGGCAAGGCATATGTTGACGACCTCAGCGCAGACGAGATAAGAGAGTACAGAGGCACGCTCACTGAGCCGGGCAAGGAAAGCCCCTATCGCAGCAGAAGTGTTGAAGAAAATCTCGACCTCTTCAAGCGCATGACGGACGGCGAATTCGGCAACGGTGAAAAGGTTCTCAGAGCCAAGATTGATATGTCATCTCCGAACCTCAATATGCGTGACCCTGTTATATACAGAATTTCTCATGTTTCGCATCATCAGACAGGTGACAAGTGGTGCGTTTACCCGATGTATGATTTTGCTCATCCGCTTTCGGACGCCAAGGAGGGAGTGACCTTCTCGCTCTGCTCGCTTGAGTTTGAGAACCACAGACCGCTTTACAACTGGGTCGTTGAGCAGATCGGCTTTGACGAGCCGCCGAGACAGATTGAATTTGCCCGTCTTAACATCAACTATTGCGTAACAAGCAAGAGAAAGCTGCTCGAAATGGTAAACAAGGGGATTGTTTCCGGCTGGGACGACCCGAGAATGATCACCCTCTGCGGCATGAGAAGACGAGGCTACAGCGCAGCGGCGGTCAGAGATTTTATTGACAGAGTCGGCGTTTCCAAGGCCGACAGTATGGTTGACTACGGCTTGCTTGAGGCGTGTGTAAGAGATGACCTCAACGCTAAAGCTCCCCGTGCAATGGCGGTTCTCCGTCCGCTCAAGGTCGTTATTGACAACTATCCGGAGGGACAGAGTGAGGAGTTTGATGTTGAGCTTCACCCTGAGCACCCCGAGTTCGGCACAAGAAAGGTCACATTCTCCCGTGAGCTTTATGTTGAGCAGGACGACTTTATGGCTGAACCTGTCAAGAAATATTTCAGACTTTTCCCCGGAAACGAGGTTCGTTTCAAGAGTGCATATTTTGTTAAATGCAACAGCTATGATACGGACGATGACGGCAACATAACCTGCTTGCATTGCACCTATGACCCGGAAAGCCGCGGCGGAAATTCTCCCGACGGACGCAAGGTCAAGGGCACTATCCATTGGGTCAATGCCAATGACTGCAAGCAGTGCGAGGTTCGCCTTTATGACAGACTTTTCAGCGCCGAGGAGCCGGGCAAGAACGGCGAATATATTGACGATCTCAACCCGAATTCGCTTGAGGTTATTGACAACTGTCTGCTTGAGGGCGGATTTGAAAACGCAAAGCCCGGCGACACATTCCAGTTCATGAGAAACGGATATTTCTGCGTTGATAAGGACAGCACGGAGGATAAGCTCGTGTTCAACCGTACCGTTGCCCTTAACTCATCGTGGGGCAAATAAAGGAGCTGAAAACGATGAAAATATTCAACAGGATCGTGGTTTGCCTGGCAACACTTGCGATTTTTCCGATAATGTATTTTCTGAACCTTGTCAGAGCGGTCGTTTCGATTTCCGAGGATTCGTCGCTTTATACGATTCTCTCAAAGCTCGCCGAGGAAACAGCAAGCAGCGCAATGGAGATTACATTCTCCGTCAAGGAGATTTTTAAGTATCTGAGCGAGGGCAGCTTTTCCTTCGCCGGAATGAGCTTTGACCTTTCAAAGGTTCCGTCGGAGCTTCTTTCGGGCAAGAACTGGGTGATCGCATCGGGTGTGCTGATAGTTATTGCGATGCTTATTGCAATTGTTATTGTCGGCTGTGCGCTTTTCACGAATGCCTACAAAACAATCACGGCACTGAGCGCAGGCGGAGCGATTTGCTGCTTTGCGGCACTCAGAAGCTTTATCAGGTTCTCCGCACCGTATATGAGCGGATCGATTGATATCGGCGAGCTTCTCTCAAATGCCTTGATCGGCAAGAACGACAACCTGCTCGGCTCTATCGGAACTTCTTTTCTCAAGGGCGCAATTTCCGTCGATTCGTTTACGCTCGGCAATGCAGTTACGCTGAGCATGATTTTCTTCATCGGCATCGCCCTGTGGGAGCTTGCATATGTTGTGACCCTCCCCGAGAAAAAGGATGTCAAGAAAAAACATTGAATTGCTTAAGGCAATACCGCATAATTAAGGTGTTGCATGAAGGCAAAACGATTATGTACAATAAAAAACAAGACCGTCATACCCTAAAATCGGGCATGGCGGTTTTATTTTATCAGTTCGGCGGTGATTTTCCCAAGAACGGCAAATTGCTCCTGAGAAATTTGCTTGAGCGTCTGCGAATTTTTGACACGGTAAGCGTCAATCAAAGCCTGAACGGAATCATGCTGAGCCTCCGTAAGACCGTGTGTGGAGACTGTGCCGTTGTGCTTTATACCCGCAAGATAATCCATTGAAACATTGAAAATAGCTGCAAATTCCTTGACGGTTTCAAAGGTTGGATTTTGTAATCCGCTTTCGTATCGACTTATTATTGAGCTTTCCTTATGGATTAAATGAGCCAATTGCTCTTGAGTCATGCCTCTTTTTTTTCGTAATTTCTGCAAGATTATTCCAAAATCGTATATTTCTTCCATAATACACCTCAAAAAACTTGTTCTATAATCAAATTATATCCTTATGCACTTGATAAATATGCATATATGAGGTATAATGCTTGATAAATAAGCAATATATGAGATACAAACATGATATATATGCAATTTTGAGGTTGATTATGGAAAAAACAAGGTGCGCATATCAATTAGTGCTGTGTTACCTTAGTGTCATGAAAAACAGAGGGGGCATATAAATGGCAGCACACAGAACTCCGGAGCAGCTTAAGCCGCTTATAATTAAAGGTACGCAGCATATTGTAGCAACCGGCGGAATGGCAAATTTCAGTTACCCGAAGCTGACAAAGCAAACCGGTATCAGCGCACCGACGGTATATGAACATTATAAGAATAAAGAGGACTTGTTGACCTCCTGCTTTATGGATATAGAAACAGAGATTTCTGCAATGATGGCAAAAATACTCAAGAAAATGTCTTTTAGGACTTTGGACGCAGAAAGCTTTGATAAGCTCTGCTGGATTTTGTGGATATCTTATTGGAATTATCTCATGGCGGACGCTAACAGGACAATTTATTATCGAAGCTTCCGTAACTCTGTCTATTATACAACAGAAGTTTCAAAACGGCATTATAAAGTTTTCAAGGAATTCAATAATTTTGTGCAGGAAGTGAATAAGCAGTTTTCTCTTTCAAGTAAATGTAATGTGCAGATTCTTGTAGAAAATCTTATTAACGGAACGGTTACGGGTGCGGTCAATATTCTAAACGGTATCTATAAGAACGACGATGTCAGCGTGACCACTGTTTATCATATGGTTTTTCAGCCTATATCGGCATTGCTGAGTGATAAATCCGAAAAAGACAGGGACGGCAGCACCAGCTTCGATTCTCAAAAAAATCAAGGCAATACCGCACATTCTGATTTGTGAGGTATTGCCTTATTTTACAAAACAAAAAAGAGCAAGTCGATTGACCTGCTCCGGTGGTTGCGGAGGCTGGACTTGAACCAACGACCTTCGGGTTATGAGCCCGACGAGCTACCAACTGCTCCACTCCGCGATATTTTGTTTTTGCCTGTTTCTCAAGGCGCTTAATTATTATAGTCCTATTTTATCCCTTTGTCAATAGTTTTTTTAGTATTTTTAAAAAATGTTACTCACGGTTAATTAAAGCGCAATGTTATTACCTTACTGTAAATTTTTACGCTACAATTTTTCTGAAACATTATCTATATTGGCGGCATGATGTGGGCATCATGCCCTACGATGATAGACTTTAGGGCAATACCGCATATCTCAATTGTGCAGTGTTGCCTTAGACGATAGACTCCGGATATTAGATGCATCGTGAACGGTTTCTTTTGCTTTTCCGTAAATTCTAACGCAGTATTTAAGGCAACACCGCACAAATTGAGGCGCACGCCTTGCTTGAATCTGTTTCCGTCATG
>CAVFTC010000079.1:0-8516 GCA_963625295.1 Bacteroides faecis | reverse complement strand
TTAAGGCAACACCGCACAAATTGAGGCGCACGCCTTGCTTGAATATATTTCCGTCATGTTGCACAAAAATTCCTTGACTTGCGACAGCAAGCCTGCAAAATTTTTGTACAACCTGACGAAAAATCTTACTGCACAATCCGCACGCCTTAATTGTGCGGTATCGCCTTGAAAAAACCGAGTGAAAAAAGCTGATGCAGATTCAATTCCGCATCAGCTTTTTATTTCAGCACCGTAAAATTGAGGTGTTGCTTTAAAATGTAAATGTTCCGTGGTAGACCGTTTCGCCCTTTTCGGTTATCTTGTCAACCTTGCCGAGCTTCTGTTTCATAGTAAATTCCGAATTGTACGGAGTTTTAACGCTCAGCTCCTTTACTCTGCCGCTTGCATCAACAGTGGACTCAATCACCGTGCCGCTGTAGGTAACGCTGCCCGAGGTGTAGTCCTTTATGGGTGTTCCGTCGTAGCCGAACTCAAACGGGAAGCCGCCTGCTGCGTTGTATACGGAATCCTTCTTCACATCGACCGTTTCCGATTTCAGAACCAGTCTGATCTTATAGCCGTCGGAAAGCTTGGTAACGGTTGCAGAATCGATCATGCTCTCCGTAAGCTTTGTGTCCGGACCGTAAGCGGTAGCCGGTAAATTGTCCTCATCAACGCCGTTCTTGAAATTGCCCGTCTTTGAGTCCTGAGCTCTGTTAAACGACTCCGATTTGCCGTTGAGCGTGTATGTTCCGCTTTCGCTCTGCGTTATCGTTGCCTGCTTCACCTGCTGATATGTCTTAGCGAGCGCAGCGTTGTAAGCCTTGACCGTTTCAGCTTTTGTCGAGGAATTTTCTTCGGCCTTTTCAAGACCGACGGAAATTCTGAGAATTTTCAAAGCGTCGGCAGAGTTGATTTGTCCGTCCTTTGTTACATCTGCATTTGACTCATCAAAGTTTTTCACGGTGATTCCGACGCTGTATTGAAGCACACAAAGCGCATCGGATGAGTTGATTTTGCCGTCGTTGTTAACATCACCGAGCCATGCCGCCGATGAACCGACGGTCAACGCTGCTGCAAGTGAAAGCGCAGAAAGTACAGAAATAAATTTTTTCATTTTGCATTACTCCTTATCATGGCAACGCACATCTTAATCGTGCGGCATTGCCTTATTAAATAAATTGTTCAACCGCATTCCGAATTGTGTCGAGAAATGCGTCCTCGCCCCATGTGTTGATTTTGAAAAATACTGCTTGACTTCCTCCCGAGCTTATCGCCGTGAGATGAACATCCTCTCCGCAGGCGAAAAGCGTAACGCTCAGGCTGACACGGTTGCCGCCAATATAGCTGTAACGCTCATAAACTTTTACAGAGCAGGCGCAGTTCTCTTTTTCGCAGTACGACTCGTCCTCAACCGAGGCTGAAATGCTTTTATTTACCGCATTGTCAATAGCTTCGCTGATTTCAAACAAAGAACCTCGAAGGTCACACTCAAGCATTGCCAAAGGTCTTTCACCTCTTTCTCTTTATACTGAAAGCAAACGAATAGCTGCCGCTGTGCATTTTATAAGGCTCGTGCAGGCAAGCCGTTCCCGGCATATCACCACCGACGCCACGCTGTTTTGCGTCAATGCAGAGCGAATAATATTCGTCCTTCTTAAGCTCATGATTATGCATGGCTTTTTCAATTTTCTCCTGAGAATAGCCGTGCATTGAGAACTCAAACGGGAAGTCAGAGCTGACGGAAAATCCGTTGCCGTTGTCGTCGGTGATTTCGAGCGAACGGACATCGGTTCTGTTGCCGTTCTCCTGCGGCCGCATATAATGATGGAAAAGCTCATCGGCTTTCTTGCTGAATTTCGAAATTTTCTGTCCGGTTTTTCTGTCGCAATAGGCCTCCTCCGGACCTCTGCCGTACCACTTAACATTACAAAAATCCTTGTTTATTCCGAGCCTTACTCCCGAGCGGAGCATCGGCAGAACAGGACTGTTCATGTTCTGACCTATATTCACGCTGCCGTCGCTGTTGACGATAATGTCCGTTTCAACATGACCCGCAAACGGTGCAAACCAATGAATATTCACTATACATGAGCCGCTGAACGGGAAGATATAAAAGCTCTTTACGCCGACCGTACGGCTCGTTATATCCCAAAGATAGAGCGGATTAAGCCGCTTGAACATCGGCGCAAAATTGAAATAATTGGTGTCGTTATCCGTCAACGGACGGAAGAAGTTCGGCTTGAGCGGCAGCGAATTGTCAAGAATGTTTCCGTCGCCGAAATCTATTCCGTAAAGCTTTTTATCCTTAAAGGTGACGGTTGTGCCGCCTGCAATTATTTTGTGAACCTTGCCCTTGGAAAGAATTTTAATCATTCCGTCTCTCGGCTTCGGTTTTGCCTTTTCGTTGCTGAGCGTAAATTGATTGAAGCTTATTTCGTCGCCCGCTCTGTGCCACTCGTTTTTGTCCTTGTATCTGAACGAAAGTGTGAGAATATACTCTCCCGTTTCAAACTCGGTCGAATACGGAATTTTCACCGCTGCGGATTTCTGCGGAGCAATCCCGTCAAGAGAAAGTCTGCCGCCCTCAAGCGTTTTTCCGTCCCTTGCAACCGACCATTCGAGATAGCAATAATCAAGCGTAACAAAATAATTCTTATTCTTTATTTTAACTCTTTTTCTGTCAATGTCAATATCCTCGGCGCAAATAGCGGAATATACCTGCTTAACCTCGTAATAAGCCGGATGCGGCGTGCGGTCGGCAGCAATTATACCGTTGGCACAGAAATAGAAGCTCGACCAGCCCTCGTCAAAGTCGCCGCCGTAAAGCCATTTGCCGTCCCTGTGTATCGCCTGATCGACAAAATCCCAGATGAATCCGCCGGTCATATGGTCGTACTTTTCAAAATCATCAACATATTCCTTAAAATTGCCGAGACTGTTCTCCATTGAGTGAGCGTATTCGCAATAAATTACGGGGTGGTCGTCAAACGCCGATTTCGGCACATCCTTGTTGTCGGCAGCAAGCGCATTTGCGACATTGTCGAACAGAGTCGCAGTTATGGCCTCCTTATTGACAAGCTTGCTCACAACATTTTCCATCGGGTACATTCGGCTGATAAAATCCGACTTTGTAAGGTCAAAATCACCCTCATAGTGTATCGGATAAAGGTCGCAGAGCTTCAATATTGCCTTTTTCATCTCGGCAAAATTCAAGCCGTCCCCTGCCTCGTTACCCAGCGACCAGAAGCAAACGCAGGCGTGGCTTCTGTCACGGAGAACCATCATTTCCGCTCTGTCAACAACGGCAGATGTCCACAGCGGATTGTCACCGGGAACATTTTTCCTGCGAACACCGTGGCTTTCAACATCACACTCGTCCATAACATAAAATCCAAGTTCGTCGCAAAGCTCGTAGAAAAACGGATCGTCGGGATAATGGCTGGTTCTTACGGCATTGATATTCGCCTGCTTCATGAGATAGAGATCCTGATAATATCTCTCCCTCGGCACTGCCCAGCCGTGGTCGGGGTCATAATCGTGACGGTTCACTCCCTTGATTATAACCTTTTGACCGTTTATATAAAAGACATTACCCTTTATTTCAACTCTTTTAAAGCCTATTCTTATTTCCTTTTTAACCGTGCAGCGTGCGCCCTCATAGAGCTTAAGAGTCAATGTGTAAAGCTCCGGCGTTTCCGCACTCCATTTGCGGCATTTTTCGACAATATGATTTATTTTAAGCTCACCGCTTGCCTTACCCTTGAAAATTTCCTTTTTGTCAAGGTCAACACGGCAGGTGACCTCCTTATCGGTGCTTAATTTAAGCGTCAGGTCAAGTATGCCATCGGTGCAGCTGTCGTCAAGAGTTGCTCTCGCATAGATATCCTCAACCGTGGTTTCAGGCTCAGCGACAAGATAGACCTCACGGTAAATTCCCGAGAACTGCCACATATCCTGATTTTCAAGATAGGTTGCGTCGCTGAAGCGCATGAGCTTTGCGGCAAGGATATTTTCGCCGTCACGAAGCTTGTCCGTCACATCAAACTCGGCAGGCGTCATCGAGCCTTGAGAATAGCCGACATATTCGCCGTTGATATAAACATAAAGAGCCGACTTCGCCGCACCGAAATGCAGAATTATTCTTCTGCCGTCAAAGCCCTCGGGCAGAGTGAAGCTGCGGCGATAGAAGCCCGTTTCGTTCTGTTCGTGGCTGATTTTCGGAATCTGCGACTTACGGGTAGAAACCTGAGGCGGCATCGACGAGCAAAGATAAATCGGCTTTCCGTAGCCCTGAAGCTGCCAAACCGACGGAACGCTCACCGTGTCCCATTCGCCGTCGTCAAAATCCGGACAGAAAAAGTCCTGCGGCTGTTTTTCAACGCCCTGCTGCCACATAAATTTCCATTCGCCGTTCAGCGAAAGCTTATATTTCGACTCGCCGTACTCCACCTTGTCCCTTGCGTCATACGGAAGAGCAAGATTGTGTCCGTCAAGCTTGTTTTCACGAAAGAAAAGCGGATTTTCCCATTTGTGAAGCGTTTTTTTCAAAAAAATCAACTCCTTCGTTTTCATTATATCCGCATTTTTCCCTCAAGTCAAATAAAAAGAAAACTTTTCGTTCCGTTGGCAAAATAAATCGGCAAATCTTATTGAAAAAAAACGCCGCAGGTATTATAATAAATCGTATTATGCAATTTTTGAGGTGTTGATGTTGAAAAAAATCGGATTTGATAATGATAAATATGTTAAGATGCAGTCTGAGCATATCAGAGAAAGAATAAGCAAATTCGGCGGCAAGCTTTATCTTGAATTCGGCGGCAAGCTCTTTGACGATTACCATGCGTCAAGGGTTCTCCCGGGCTTTGCTCCCGACAGCAAGGTTAAAATGCTCATGAAGCTCAAGGATCAGGCGGAAATCGTTATCGTCGTCAACGCTTCCGACATTGAGAAGAACAAGATAAGAGGCGACCTCGGCATTACATATGACCTTGATGTTCTCAGGCTCATTGACGCTTTCAGAGGAATCGGACTCCTCGTCGGCAGCGTAGTCATGACCCGCTACAGCGCACAGCCTGCTGCGGACGCATTCTGCAAGAGGCTTGAAAGCCTCGGCATAAAGGTTTATCATCACTACAGCATTGAGGGCTACCCGTCCGATGTTGACAAAATCGTAAGCGACGACGGCTTTGGTAAAAACGATTATATCGAAACCACCCGCTCGCTTGTTGTTATAACCGCTCCCGGTCCGGGCAGCGGAAAAATGGCGACCTGCCTTTCTCAGCTCTATCACGAGCACAAGAGAGGAATCAGCGCAGGCTATGCAAAATTTGAAACCTTTCCGATTTGGAATCTGCCGCTCAACCATCCCGTTAATCTTGCATACGAAGCGGCTACGGCGGATCTTAACGACATCAACATGATCGACCCGTTCCACCTTGAGGCATACGGAGAAATGACGGTCAACTACAACCGTGATGTTGAGATTTTTCCGGTGCTTGCGGCAACCTTTGACCAGATCTACGGCAAGTGCCCGTACAAATCGCCCACGGACATGGGCGTAAACATGGCAGGCAACTGCATCATTGACGACGACGCCTGCTGCGAAGCTTCAAGACAGGAAATTATTCGACGCTTCTTTGCCGAACAGTGCTCTGTAAAGAAAGGACTCGGCAATCAGTCAAGCGTTGACAAAATAAAGCTCATCATGAAGAAAATGGGCATTTCTCTCGATGAACGCCCGGTTATCGCTGCGGCAAAGGCAAAGGCAGACGCCACGGGTGAGCCTGCAATGGCAATTGAAACCGGCAAGGATTCGCTTGTCACGGGCAGAACCTCGATACTCATGGGCGCAGGTGCGGCGGCAATGCTCAATGCGCTTAAAAGCCTCGCCGGAATCAATGACGATATCCACCTGCTCTCCCCTGCCGTTATCGAACCGGTTCAGGAGCTTAAGGTAAAATACATGGGCAACCACAACCCAAGGCTTCATGTTGACGAGGTACTCATAGCTCTCTCCGTTTCGGCGGCAACCAATCCGCTGGCAAAGCTTGCCCTTCAGCAAATTCCGAAGCTCAGGGGCATGGAGGCTCACGCAACGGTTATCCTCAAGGAGCAGGACGAGTCCGTGTTCAAAAAATTCGGCATCAACATAACCTGTGAGCCGAAATATCAAACCAAGAAGCTCTACCATAAATAAGGAGGAAAATTGCCATGGGAAAAATTGTTGCAATCGGCGGCGGCCGCTACGATAACGGTGAAATAATAAATATTTTTGAAAAAATCGTCTCTCTTGCAGATAAAGAAAGTCCAAAGGTTCTCTTTATCCCGACCGCAGGCTACGATGACATCAACGGTGACGAGCATATTCAATACGGATTTGAGAAGTTCGGCTGTCAATATGACATTCTCTACCTCACCGACGAGAAAAGAACCGTTGACGATATCCGTTCCGTCATTCTTGGCGCAGATATTATCTATGTCGGCGGCGGCGATGTCCGCTTCATGATGGAAACATGGCGCAAAACAGGGGCGGACAAGGCTCTTATTGAAGCATACAACAGCGGCAAGGTTATGTCGGGCTACAGCGCAGGCGCAGTCTGCTGGTTTGATGTAGCCTATGACGACTGCGGCCCCGACCACAGCTTCATGTTCTGCGACTGTCTCGGAATTCTCCCTTATTGTGCCTGTCCGCACTACGAATCCGACTATTGGCAGACCTTTAAAAAAGCCATTCTCACCAGACCCGAACAGGGACTTGCGATTGAAAACGGTGCGGCACTGCTTTTCGTTGACGGCATGATAGGTACGATAAGAGGCAACGACGGCGGAGATGTATGGATTCTTAACAAAAATAATGAACTTAATCTGAGTGAAATTGTTGATAAAATGAACAGAATCGACTAATCGTCAATTGACATTGCGGTTAGTTTGTGCTAATATGTTATCGAAAAATTTTATGGAGGGTGAAACCATGAAAAAAGTTTTATCAATCTTTTTGGCTGTTGTTATCCTCATTTCGGGCGTTGTTTTTGCGTCCGCAAAGAGTGACACAACACTTCAGTTCGACGAGAACGGACATTTCAAAATCCTTGTTCTTGCCGATATCCAGTCCGGCTTCCCTGTAGGTGAAGCACTCAAGGCTTACATTGCAGAGGCTATTGACGCATCCGATCCGGATCTTGTCGTTTTCCTCGGCGATAACATCATGAGCGCCGACGACGGCACGGTTGAGAGCTACTGGAAGGGCTACGACGAAGTATTCCCGATCCTTGAAAGCAAGGGTGTTCCCTTTACTTTCGTGTTCGGCAATCATGACGACGAGTCCGCTCCGACCGTAACAAAGGAAGAAATGCTCGAAAAGTATCAGTCATATGACGGCTGTCTTGCTTATGATGCAGATCCTTCGCTTCACGGCTGCGCAACTCACAATCTTCCGATTCTCTCAAGCGACGGAAACAAGGTTGTATACAACCTTTGGTTCTTCGACAGCGGAGATTATGTTAACAATGAGGACGGATCAAGAAAAGGCTATGACTGCGTTCGTGCTGATCAGATAGCATGGTACGAAGCAGAAAGCGCAAAGCTCAAGGCTGCTAACGGCGGCGAGGTTGTTCCGTCACTTGCGTTTGAGCATATCATTCCGCAGGAAGCTACACAGGCTGTTATGTTCTCTCTTCCGTTCCAGCTCGGCGATCTCACCAGAAACTTCTCCGACGGAACATCCGCTACATATCTTCCGAACTACTTTGCATTTGACGGAATTCTTTCCGAGGCTCCGTGCCCGTCGCCCGATAACGAGGGTCAGTGGGATGCATTCGTTGAGACAGGCGATGTTAAAGCCTGCTTCTTCGGCCATGACCATGTCAACAACTTCAGCGTAAATGTTAACGGTGTTGACGCAGTCAGCGTTCCTGGTACAACCTTCAAGTCATACAGCAGCGTAACGGATCAAGGCTCAATGGTCATCACTCTTGACGAAAGAGATCTTTCGACCTACAGCACCGAGATTCTTTACACAAGCGACCTTGCCGTTAAGGAAGGCTCAAACATTCCGAATCAGGAGCATTCAGAGACTGTTGCAACATACAAGTTCAGAACCGTACTTCGCTATCTTGCACACGGTATTCTTACAGTTCTCAGAGGAATTTACGCTTACATTCCCAATCTCCTCGGCAAATAATTAAACTGAATTATAAAAGGCAGCGAGATCAAAACGATTTCGCCGCCTTTTATTTTTAGACGCACAGTTGGAGAGCTTCATAAAGTTTATTGATCCTTTTTCTTGCCCTTGTTCTCGGCAAATATCATAACAAGTCCTGCGATACCGCTGATTACGCCGAACAACGAGAACGGAAAATCATAAGAATCGACCAAAAGATTTTCGTTAAGGCAATACCGCACAATTGGGGTGTGCGAATTGCGCAGTAAGATTTTTCGTCAGGTTGTACAAAAATTTTGCAGGCTTGCTGACGCAAGTCAAGAAATTTTTGTGCAGCATGACGGAAACAGATTCAAGGGTAACCGTTGATTAAATC
>CAVFTC010000078.1:1030-8619 GCA_963625295.1 Bacteroides faecis | reverse complement strand
ACATAATACCGAATATGGGCAGAATTATCCTGTTTTTCAGTATATTACAATTTATTTTGTACATAATAACAAAAGTTTAAAAATGCGGTTAAAAATATATCAAATCGCTTGCATATTTCTTCATTTCGTTATAAAATAATCAATGGTAAAAAATAATACTAAGGGAATTACGGCTTCGGATATTCTTTTGATTCTCTCGGAATCGGACGAGCTTCCCCTGCCGGCGTTTCCTGAAAATTTGGAGGTAATTCAAATGTCAGTAAAAGTTGCTATTAACGGATTCGGCCGTATCGGTCGTCTTGCATTCAGACAGATGTTTGGTGCAGAGGGCTACGATGTTGTTGCTATCAACGACCTTACAAAGCCCAGCATGCTTGCTCAGCTTCTCAAGTACGACACAGCTCAGGGCGGCTATTGCGGAAGAATCGGCGAAGGCCTTCACACTGTTTCTGCTGATGACGAGGCAGGCACAATCACTGTTGACGGCAAGACTCTTACAATCTATGCTAAGGCTAACGCTGCCGAGCTTCCTTGGGGCGAGATCGGCGTAGACGTTGTTCTTGAGTGCACAGGCTTCTATTGCTCAAAGGCAAAGGCTCAGGCTCATATTGACGCAGGCGCAAAGAAGGTTGTTATTTCTGCTCCGGCAGGCAACGATCTTCCGACAATCGTTTTCAGCGTAAACGAGAAGACTCTTACTTCAGAGGATACCATCATTTCCGCTGCTTCCTGCACAACAAACTGCCTTGCTCCCATGGCTAAGGCTCTTAACGACTATGCTCCTATCCAGAGCGGTATCATGTCAACCATCCACGCTTACACAGGCGATCAGATGATCCTTGACGGTCCTCACAGAAAGGGCGACCTTCGTCGTGCCCGTGCAGGTGCTGCCAACATCGTTCCGAACTCAACGGGTGCTGCTAAGGCTATCGGCCTTGTTATCCCCGAGCTCAACGGTAAGCTCATCGGTTCCGCTCAGCGTGTTCCCGTTCCGACAGGTTCAACAACTATCCTTACAGCTGTTGTTAAGGGCGCAGATGTTACTGTTGACGGCATCAACGCTGCCATGAAGGCTGCTGCTTCCGAGTCCTTCGGTTACAACACCGACGCTATCGTTTCTTCCGATGTTATCGGCATGAAGTACGGCTCACTCTTTGACGCTACCCAGACAATGGTTTCAAAGATTGCCGATGACCTCTATGAGGTTCAGGTCGTTTCCTGGTACGACAACGAGAACTCTTACACAAGCCAGATGGTTCGTACAATCAAGTACTTCGCAGAGCTTGCATAAAAATCTAACATTATCAGAATCGGGGCGGAATTTCTGCTCCGATTTTTTCTTTTTATGATTGAATTCACCTCTCCTATGTTGTATAATAATATAGGTTCGCATATAATTTAGCGACGGAGGTTTATTATGTATATACTTGATGTTTTAAAATCAATTCTTTTCGGCATCGTGGAGGGCATAACCGAATGGCTGCCGATAAGCAGCACGGGACATATGATTTTGCTTGAAAAAATCTGCAAGTTCAAAGAGGTTTCGCCGAATTTCTTTGAGATGTATCTCGTCGTTATTCAGCTCGGCGCAATCATTGCCGTTGTTGTAATGTTCTGGAACAAGCTTTGGCCATTCAAGAAAAAGCAGCTTGAAAACGGCAAAAGCAAAATTGCAGTCAAGCCGAGAATAATTGAGCTTTGGTTCAAGGTAATCGTCGGCTCAATTCCGGCAGGAATCCTCGGAATTATATTCAACGACCTGCTCGACAAATATCTTTACAACTATGTAACCGTAGCAATAACGCTTATAATTTACGGCGTTCTCTTTATTGTAGTTGAAATCTATAATAAACGACGCCGTTCGAAGGTTACAAAGCTCACCGAGGTTTCGTTTAAGAACGCATTCTTCATCGGCTGCTTTCAGGCTCTTTCGCTCATTCCGGGAACATCACGCTCAGGCTCAACGATTCTCGGAGGAATTATGCTCGGCAACTCAAGACGGGTAGCCTCGGAATTCACCTTCTTCCTCGCCATACCCGCAATGCTCGGCGCATCGCTTCTAAAAATCGTTAAATTCGGCTTTGGCTTTACCGTAACCGAATTCGTAATTCTTTTCGTCGGTATGATAACTGCATTCTCGGTTTCGCTTGCGGTTATTCGATTTTTGATGAACTATATCAGAAATCACACATTCACCGCATTCGGCATTTACCGAATAATTCTCGGTGCAATAGTTCTTGTCACCTATTTCGTAACAAAATAACGGAGGAAAAATGGAAGCACAAAGGCGTTATATTCTCGAAAATATTGAAAACTGCCGTGATCTCGGCGGCTATCCATCAAAATACGGCTGCACAAAATTCGGCCGCTTTATCCGCTGCGGTACTGTTGACAGACCGACGGAAAACGACATAAAAAAGCTTAAAGAATTGAATGTTACAACCGTGATCGACCTCAGGGGCGATTATGAGTTTCAAAGCCGTCCGAACGATATAGAAAGACTGACGGAAAACGCAAGGCACATTTCCCTCTATGAGCTTAATGTTGCCGAAGCCAAAAACATTAAAATAACAATTACCGAGGTCTACGAATACATCATTGACGGCTACAAGGAAAACATATACAGTGCGCTTAAGGCAGTTGCTGACGCACCCGACGGAGCAGTGCTCTATCATTGTTTTCTTGGCAAGGATCGCACCGGCATACTCACAATGCTGCTCCTGACTGTTGCCGGTGTTAGCGAGGACGACATTGTTGCCGACTACCAGCTGACCTATACTTATCTTGAAAATTATATGCAGACGCATGCGGAAACGCTTTGGGACACCGAGCCTGAAATGCACTATTCCCTGCCGCAAACAATGCGGTCGCTGCTTGCCTACATCAAGGAAAAATACGGTTCGGTTGAGGATTATATCCGTCAAATAGGCATCGACGATGAGGATATTGAAAAAATCAGAAAAAGATTTTATTAAGGCGATACTGCACAATTTAGGTGTTGCTTAATAAAAAAGCCCCTTAAAGCAATTGTTTTAAGCTTTAAGGGGTTAGTTGTTTTATTTTTATTTTGTACCGAAGATTCTGTCGCCTGCGTCGCCGAGACCGGGAACAATGTAGCCGTGGTCATTGAGCTTCTCGTCGAGAGCTGCACAGTAAATGTCAACATCGGGATGAGCCTTTTGAAGTGCTGCAAGTCCCTCCGGAGCTGCGATAATGCCCATGAACTTGATTGACTTCGGGTTTCTCTCCTTGATAAGAGAAATTGCGTCGATAGCCGAGCCGCCGGTTGCAAGCATCGGATCAAGAACGATTACATCACGCTCCGCAATATCGGCAGGAAGCTTACAGTAATATTCAACAGGCTTGAGCGTTTCGGGGTCACGGTAAAGACCGATATGACCTACACGAGCTGACGGAACGAGTGAAAGAACGCCATCAACCATGCCAAGTCCAGCTCTGAGGATAGGAACGAAAGCGAGCTTCTTGCCCTCAAGGTTGTGAGCAACACACTTGCAGATAGGTGTTTCAACCTCAACCTCCTGCACGGGAAGATCTCTTGTTGCCTCGTAGCACTCGAGAGTCGCAATCTCGCTTACAAGGGATCTGAAATCCTTTGAGGAAGTGTTCTTATCCCTGAGAATGGAAAGCTTATGCTGGATAAGGGGATGGTTGGTAATGGTTACTGTTGACATATTTATACCTCCGTAAAATTAAAATGTACCGTTTTCAATTGCCGTAATCTGGTCAACACGACGCTGATGACGACCGCCCTCAAACTCGGTGTTGAGGAACACATCGACCATCTCGTTGGCAAGTCCCGAGCCTACAACTCTGCCGCCCATGCAAAGGATATTTGCATCGTTGTGAAGTCTCGTATATTTTGCGCTGAAATAATCAGAGCAGCATGCCGCACGCACGCCCTTTACCTTGTTGGCAGCCATGCTGATGCCGATTCCCGTGCCGCAGCAAAGAATTCCGAGAATCTTCTCATCGCTGTTTGTAACGGCGTTGCCTACCTTGAACGCTATTTCGGCATAATCTACCGAATCGGTGCTGTGAGTACCGTAATCGGTGATTTCGTATCCGCCGACCTCCTCAAGGTGCTTTTTAATGGCCTCCTTAAGCTCATATCCGCCGTGATCGGCTCCGATTGCTATTTTCATTAAATCACTCGCCTTTTCTTATTTTTATACAGTTAAGGTGTTGCCTTGAGCTTTTTATTAAGCTCACGCTCCGCCTGCGGAAGTCTGAGATACTCCGGAACAAGCATTGCGCTTTCAATGTATTGATCTTTCGGCGCATTCATAGCCTCAAAGCACACGCCGACAGCCGACTGAAAGCGATGTGTTTGTGAAGCAAGGCGCACTCCGTCAATGTTTTTCAGATTATTATAACATATTTCTGCGCCGTCGCCAACTATAAATTTGATTTTTTTATAATCTTTCAGCTTTTTTTCGACATTTTCTATCGAATCGGCACTATCCTCGGTCAATCTTGTGATTTTTCTGTCCGTTATATCGAAGATTGCATTGTAAACCTGACCGCAGCGTGCGTCCATGGCGGAGCACACAACACAATCGTTATCAACGAGATTATATGCCATCGAGCCGAGGGTTGATGCGCCGTAAACAGGAATTTTTAGCACATCCGCCATTCCCTTAGCCGCCGCAACGCCTATTCTAATTCCCGTGAACGAACCGGGTCCCTTGTTAACGGCTATCAGCTCAATATCTTCAAGCTTGACATTTGCGTTTTTCAAAAGGCTCTCTATCATCGGCATAAGCGTCTGCGAATGAGTCAAGCCTGTGTTTGTATAAAAACAACCGAGAACCTTTCCGCCGTCGATTATTGCAGCGGAAGCCGATTTAGCCGAGCTGTCGATTCCGAGTATTTTCATGTAAGCTCAGCTCCTTCTATTTCAATAATTCTTTCGTTTTCATTTTCGCCGGGCTTAAATGTAACCCTGATGCTTCCTTCGGGAAGAGCGTTTTCTATGTTTTCGCTCCACTCAACGGCAAGGACGCCGCCGTAATCGAGATAATCAAAAAAACCGGTTGAATAAAGGTCGTCCCAGCTTTCGATTCGATACATATCAAAGTGATAAAGCGTGTTGTTCTTTCCTCTGTATTCATGAACAAGGGCAAAGGTCGGACTGCTGACCTCTTTTTCGTTGATTCCGAGTCCGGTTGCAAGACCGTGAGTAAAGGTCGTTTTGCCCATACCCATTCCGCCGAAATAAGCGACAACATCTCCGCTCTTGAGCAGTGAGCCGAGCTTCTCCCCTATTCTGTGGGTTTCCTCGACATTATGGCTGTAATAAACACACAAAAATATCACCTCCGAGATATTATAACACAAATTTTTGCGTTGTAAATAACCGAAGATGATATTTATGGCAATACCTCACAAATTGATGCGCACGCCTTGTTCGGTATTGCCTTAACTGTCAGAAGCGGAAATCTCGTCTGTTTGAGGACTTTATAGCCTCAATATTCTGACGGGCGATCTCTCTGACCTTTTCTTTTGGAATTTTTTCAAGCTCACGGTCGATCATCTCAAAGCCTATCTTCTTTGTCTCCTCGGAAGCATAGTCAATAAGATATTCCGTAAGCGTCATCAAAGCATTCGGGTGGCAGCAGTTGAGAATTTGTCCGTTTTTGCAAAGGCTCATGAATCTGTCGCCCGTTCTGCCCTCACGGTAGCAAGCCGTGCAGAATGAAGGAATATGATCCTTCTCCATGAGCCAGCGAACAACCTCGTCAAGGGTTCTCTGGTCGGAAACATCGAACTGCTCGGAATCGTGAGGACGCTCATTCTCGCAATATCCGCCAACAGAGGTTCTCGATGCACCGCTGATCTGCGAAATGCCGTAATCAAGCACATCTCCCCTGACCGTCTCGCTCTCACGGGTGGAAATGATCATTCCGGTATATGGAACGGCAATACGGATACAAGCAATGATTTTTGCAAACATATCGTCGGCAAGACTGTTGTCGAATACATCGGGGTCAATGTCGTCCGCATGCTTAACTCTCGGTACACTTATCGTATGGGGTCCTACGCCGTGAACGGCTTCAAGATGCTCAGCGTGCATAAGAAGTCCAGCGAACTCGTATTTATAGCCCTCAAGTCCGAAAAGGACACCAAGACCGACATCGTCGATGCCGCCCTCCATAGCTCTGTCCATGGCCTCGGTATGATAGTCATAATCATGCTTCGGCCCTGTCGGATGAAGCTCAAGATAGCTCTTTTTGTTGTAGGTTTCCTGGAAAAGAATGTATGTTCCGATGCCGGCTTCCTTGAGCTTTCTGTAATTCTCAACCGTTGTTGCGGCGATGTTAACATTGACACGACGGATATCTCCGTTCTTGTGATGGACGGAATAAATAGTCTTGATACACTCAAGAATGTACTCGATAGGATTGTTGACGGGATCCTCGCCCGCCTCAATGGCAAGACGCTTGTGACCCATATCCTGAAGAGCGATAACCTCGTTTTTAATCTGCTCCTGAGTGAGCTTGATTCTCGCAATATGCTTATTTTTATGGTGATAAGGGCAGTAAACACAGCCGTTGACACAATAGTTTGAAAGATAAAGCGGAGCGAACATGACGATTCTGTTGCCGTAAAAAGCAAGCTTTATCTCGTTGGCAAGCTTGTACATCTCCTCAATTTTTTCGGGAATGTCGCAAGCGAGAAGGACGGACGCCTCCCTGTGTGTAAGTCCTGCGCAGGTAACGCCGTGGTCATTCTTCTTCGGGCGTGCCTTCTCAAGCAGAGAGTCGATAAGCTCAACATTGTGCTTATTCTTCTCCGCATACTCGATCGTTGCAAGGATTTCCTCATCATTGATGAACTCCTCGGCCTTGAGTGATTTCGGGTTGTAAACTGCCATAATGAATTCCTCTCCTTTAAGTCAGATAACTTTCTTTCAGCACTTTTTCATAACAAAACCGCATTCCGGCAAGAACACGGCAAAAGCGTACAAAACGGAGCTTTCGCTTTAAAAAATTCAGCGTTAGGGCGTTTCGCATTATTTGACGCCGCAAATTGTGCGGTATCGCCTTAATTATAACACTTAAATATAAAAAGTCAAATAAAAACTTGAAAATCACGGCAATAGCATATATAATAGTATGAGTATCCTCCCGGAGGTGAAGAAATGGGAAAAGTTATATATTGGTTAAAGGATTTTATAAAGGGAACGGACAAGCTTCTTTTGGGGCTTTGCTTGATCCTTTCGTCGATAGGAACCCTGATGGTATACAGCGCAACAAGAGTTAACCTGACCGAGGATCAAATCATTTCGAGAGACGCAAAAACAATGTTTCTCGCCGTCGTGATGGGTATCTTCGTTTCGCTGGTTATATCGTATTTTGACTACGAGGCGGTCGCTCGACTATGGCCGCTGATAGCGATAGTCTGCTTAGGCTTGATGCTTTCGCTTTTTGTTATAGGAAGCTCGCCGGAGGGTCGTGACGACGCTATTTCATGGATCAGGTTCGGCAGCTTTTATTTCCAGCCGTCCGAGCTTCTGAAAATCGGATTCATCGTCACATTTGCGGTTCATCTTGAAACGGTCGGCAGCG
>CAVFTC010000078.1:0-957 GCA_963625295.1 Bacteroides faecis | reverse complement strand
GAGATAAACAAGCTCAAAAATGTTATTCTTCTCGGAATTCATGCTATGATCGCCGTCGGTCTGGTTGTTCTGACCGGTGACATGGGCTCAGCCCTTGTTTTTATGTTTATCACGATCGGAATGCTTTTCATGGCAGGTTTGCAGCTTCGCTATTTCCTTTTCGGCGCAGGTGCAGTCGCCTTACTTGCTCCGATAGCATGGTTTGAGGTTCTTTCCGATTTCCAAAAGCAGAGATTTATGGCGATATACTCTCCAAGCTCCCTGACCGAGGCTACCTATAACGAGGTCATCTTCCAGCAGGAGCGAGGTATGAATGCCGTCAGCTCCGGCGGAATATTCGGTACAGGACTCTTTAACGGCACATATACTCAGAACGGGCTTGTTCCCGAGAGCGAAAACGATATGATTTTCACCGTTGTGGGCGAAGAACTCGGCTTTATCGGCTGCATTGCGGTTCTCGGTCTGCTGCTTGCAATTGCCGTTAAGATAATGGTTGTCGGCAAGAAAGCGGTTTCCGTCACAGGTAAGCTCATTTGCAGCGCCGTTGCCGTGATGATCATAACTCAGGTCGTTGTCAATGTCGGCATGGTGCTCAAGTTGCTCCCGGTTGTCGGAATTACGCTTCCGTTTATGAGTGCAGGCGGCTCGTCGAACCTTTGTATTTACATAGCGATCGGCATGGTGCTGAGCGTTTACCGCTCGTCGCAGTTCCGTGAGCCTGTTGAGTTCAAATACGGCAAGCTCTTCACTCCGTTCTCGGACACATATTGATCATAAAAAAATATATGAGTCGTGCATTTAATCGGTGCACGGCTCTTTATTTTAGACTGATATTCTATTTAGATTATCGGTCTTTTTTATTGTGCTATGGTTTAATCAGCGGTTACCGAACAAGGCGTGCGCATCAATTTGTGCGGTATTGCCTTAGATATTAAGGCAATACCGATTATATGGTAC
>CAVFTC010000077.1:0-8769 GCA_963625295.1 Bacteroides faecis | reverse complement strand
GACGAAAAATCTTACTGCGCAATCCGCACACCTAAATTGTGCGGTATCGCCCTAATTGTTGTCTAAAACCTGACCGTGATTTCTCCGCTGGAGAGATTTTTTATTTGACCGTTTTCGCTGACGATTAAATTTGCATTGTCATCGATCCCGATCGCTTTTGCAAAATGCTCAACATTGTTTTCGTAATATTTAATTTTCCTGCCGATAACGCAGGATTTTTTTCTGTAATAATCAAGGTAGCTTCTGTCCTCAATGTCGGAAGCAAATACAAGCATTTTTTTTGTGACATTTGCGACAAAAATATTCCTGTCAATTTCCTTGCCGAGCGAGCCGGCTCTTGCGCCAAGCTCGTCGGGAAAGTCGGTAGTGCTGATATTAACGCCGATACCGACGCAAAGTCCGTTTACTTTTCCGTTTTTTATAATTGACTGAACTAAAATTCCGCAGACCTTTTTGTCGTTTGTATAAATGTCATTTACCCATTTGATTTTCGGGTCAAGGTCGGTCATTTCTTCAATCGTTTTTGCAACTGCAACGGCAGCGGCGGAGGTGACGAAAACAACATCCGAAAGCTCACCCTTGGGACGGATAACTATTGAAAAATACACGCCGCTTTCGGCGGGGGAATAGAAGCTTTTGCCCTGTCTGCCCTTGCCGTTTGTCTGCTCCTCGGCGGCAACAAGAATGCTTCCGTCAACAGCCTTTGCAAGCTCAATTGCCCTTGTATTTGTGGAATCGGTCACGCCGTAGGTCACAACGGTTGTGTCGGGCAGCAGAGATGAAATAATTTTTTCGTCAAGCATGGTCTAATCCCTCTTTCGTTAATTATCTTAATGATAACATTTTATACCTGCTTTTACAAGCACAAATTTTGACGCACGGAATAGAATGTAATATAACGACGAACGAGGTGATCCGATGGACAACAGCTGCTTTTATTACGGTGTGAACACGGCGGACGGGATGCACTCGGGAATATTTGACCCGAACAGTGCGGAGAGAATTATTATTACTTCGGGCGGCTCGCCTGAACTGAAGGATAAAATTTTTATTGAGCTTTCTGAGGAGCTTTCTCAAAAAAATATAAAAAACGAAAAGCTTTTATCGTTTGATAATTGCTTCGGAATTTATTGCATTGATGAAAAAATTCTTATTGCAGACAAAAAGTTTTTGAAAGAAAATCAAATAAAAAACGCTGAAAAAATTATCAACTTAAATGAGATTTTTTCGGAGAAAATTCCCCGTGAGCTTTTACATATTTATGAAAAAGAATACATCAAAAAAGTTGAACGCTGCGAAAGATTTTTGGCTGCTGCCGACGGCGTAAAAAAGGATGCGTTCCGCATTGATTCAAAGTCGGTCAATATCGGTGGTGTTGTCAGGTATTCCTCCGCACTTTGGAAAAAGCTCGGCGCAGAGATGCAGGGGAGCGTCGGAAAGGAAACAAAAAAATTTGTTTCCTGCATAACGCCCGACGGCGCAGAACTGAATATGAAGGCGTTTGATAAATGCGAGCGGCTGTCGGTAATTGTTGACAAAACGGGAGCGGTATCGACGATGATAGTTGATCGGCTGCGTCGCTATGCGCTCGGTTCGGGTTACGATGTCGTGAGCTGCGTCTGTTCGCTTGACGGCAAAACGGTTGAGCATATTATCGTGCCGAAGCTTCGGTTCGGTGTCTTTTCCTCGGAGCATTACCACAGAATTCTGCCAAAAAAAGAACGCCGTGTTTTTGCTTCTCGCTTTCACACGGCGGACAGAGAGCTTTATAAAAACAGATTGAATTTTTCTTTAAAGGCTTACCGTTCGTTGATGAATGAAGCTTTTGAATCGCTGATAGGAGCGCAGGCGGAGGAGAGAAAAATAAATTATATTTTCGGCAATGTTGTTGATGTTTACGACGCAGTTACGGAAATAATCGAAAGCATATAAATGAAAATCCGACCCTTGAATTTATCAAAGGTCGGGAATTTTTTATTCTGTTGTTGCTTCAATTTGTTCAGCACTTGCCGTATTAAGATTTTTTGTCTTTCTTAAAAGAATTATCGTGCTGATAACATCAAGAACCGAAACAAATTGCAGAAAATAATGTATTGCAGAAATCTGTTCTTTACCGTATTTTCTTCTCAGAAGAATAATGTTTGCTGCTCCGAAAAATCCGCTTTGCACAATGAAAGTGCAGGTGTGAATTATCATTAAAATAATGATGAATGACAGTAAACCTGCTGTTGCCAAAGATAATCCAAAACCGACCATAAAGCATACGGCGAAATTCAGAATATAAAACGGAATGGTTTTTATTTTTAGCAGAATCCAAGCTTTTGAAAGCTGCTCCGTTTGAGATTGCATGAACATTTTAAACGCCAAAACGGCACAAATCCAGCCGATAACCTGAATCGTTATAAAGAAAAGCACGCCCAAAGCCGAAGCAATATATGATATTACCGTCGTTTTTTCGCTCGTAACGCTTTCAATGACAAGCAAAACAAGCGGCACAACAAGCTGAAGATGAAGCATCACAAAAAACGCCTTCACCAATTTCATTTTCCTTCCGCTCCCTTCGGCTTATGCCTGAACCTTGTGGAAAATCTTCTTGCCCTTCTTAACTATTATTGCGTTTGCCTTGAGGTCGTCTGCGGTGAATGAAAGTCCGATGTCGCTTACCTTCTTGTCATCGACCGAAACACCGCCCTGCTGAACAAGGCGTCTGCCTTCGCCTCGGGATTTAGTAATATTTGTCTTGAGAAGAATGTCGAGAATATCAATTTTTCCGTCGGTGAAGTCCGAGTCGGAAAGAGTTGTCGTCGGCATATTGTCAAGGTTTGCTCCGCCGCCGAAGAGCGCCTTTGAAGCCTCTCTTGCCTTGGCTGCTTCCTCCTCACCGTGAACGAGCTTTGTAAGCTCGAATGCAAGGATATCCTTTGCCTCGTTGAGCTGTGCGCCCTCCCAATGATCCATTGCGTCAATTTCCTCAAGCGGGAGGAAGGTGAGCATACGGATGCACTTGAGAACATCCTGGTCGCCGACATTGCGCCAGTACTGATAGAATTCGTATGGGCTTGTTTTTTCGGGATCAAGCCAGACCGCACCAGAAGCGGTCTTGCCCATCTTCTTGCCCTCGGAGTTCATGAGCAGGGTGATCGTCATTGCGTAGGCGTCCTTGCCGAGCTTCTTTCTGATAAGCTCAGTGCCGCCGAGCATATTTGACCACTGGTCGTCACCGCCGAACTGCATGTTGCAGCCATATTCCTTGAAAAGATGGTAGAAGTCGTAGCTTTGCATTATCATGTAGTTGAACTCTAAGAAGCTAAGACCTTTTTCCATTCTTTGCTTGTAGCACTCGGCACGAAGCATATTGTTGACCGAGAAGCACGCACCGACCTCACGAAGAACATCAACATAGTTGAGGTCAAGAAGCCAGTCGGCATTGTTGACCATCATTGCCTTACCCTCGCCAAACTCAATGAAGCGGCTCATCTGCTTTTTGAAGCAGGCTATGTTGTGGTCGATGTCCTCTTTGGTGAGCATTTTTCTCATGTCGGTTCTGCCGGAGGGGTCGCCGATCATGCCTGTGCCGCCGCCGAGAAGTGCGATCGGTCTGTTGCCTGCCATCTGAAGCCTTTTCATAAGGCAGAGAGCCATGAAGTGACCTACATGGAGGCTGTCGGCTGTCGGGTCAAAGCCGATGTAGAAAACGGCCTTTCCGTTGTTGATAAGCTCCTTAATTTCGTCTTCGTCCGTGACCTGAGCAATGAGTCCACGGGCAACAAGTTCGTCATAGATTGTCATTTTGATGCTTCCTTTCTCGTGAATATAAAGACAGAAAAAAGCCCCCTGCCCTTAGGGCAGAGGACGAATTATCGTGTTACCACCTCTGTTCACCGCACCCTCACGGGGACGGCCTCAGCGAGTACATATATACTCTGACATTTAACGCACGCACACGGCGCAGCCTACTGCAATTTTCAACCGCGCAGCTCGGGGATGTATTTGGGCGAAGCTCTCACGCTTTCTCACACCGACCGAAAGCTCTCTTTGCATCCTTTTTCGCTTACTTCTTCCCGTCAAAGCTGTTGAAAGCATTATATATTGTTTAAAGAATTTTGTCAAGCAGTTGACGGAAAAAAGAAAAAAGTGTAGAATATCTATCGGTTACAAAAGGAGCGTAAAACATGAGAATGCGAAGAAAAAAGAATCTTGATAATAGATTGGAAAACTGCGGCAATTTGATTTTTTCCGTCGAGAGCGAGGACAAGAATTTTAACACTGCGATCGAGAAAAAGGAATATATTGACCTTGAAAAATGGTTCGGCAATTCCAATCCCGTTCGCCTTGAGGTTGGCTGCGGCAAGGGACAGTTCGCCGCCGAGATCGCAAAGCGAAACCCCGACATCAATTATATCGCTGTCGAGAAATGCGCCAATGTTGTTGTGATCGCCGCCGAAAGAGCTGTTGAAGAAAATATTCCGAATCTGCGGTTTATCAAAGGCTCGGCAGAGTATCTTCCGAAATATTTACCAGACGGGATTTTTGACAGGGTATATCTCAATTTTTCCTGCCCGTTCCCGAAGAAAAAATACGCAAATCACCGCCTGACAAACAGAAAATTTCTTGCGATTTTTGACCGCCTCATGACCCCGAACGGGGAAATTCATCAAAAGACGGACAATATGCACTTCTTTGAATACTCGATTCAGGAGTTTTCGGAGTACGGAATGGCAATCAAAAATGTTTCGCTCGACCTTCACAACAGTGACTTTGAGGGAAACATTGTGACGGAATACGAAAAGCGTTTTTCTGACCTCGGTCAGCCGATCTATCGCCTTGAAGCATACAAAAATAAAGTGACCGCCGATTGAATCACAGCACAATTCTCGGTGTTAGCTTAACTCGACAATGGTAATATTTTTTGCGGGAATTTTTGCCTGATTTATTACAAGATCCTTGATTTGCAGCGATATGTTGTCCGTCAGGACGCCCTTGCCGACTATGACCTGACAAACATCGCCGTCGATTATCACCAGACACTCGGTTGAAATTTTCGCCGTGATGAGATTTTCGAGATCGGCTTCGTTTTTTATTGCCTTTGAAAGCTCTGCCAAGGCTTCGCCGGCTTCCTCGGCAGCTTCGGAATCGGATTTTGCGTCCTTTATTACGGCGTTGAGCGTTTCCTTCGCCTCGTCGTGCGCTGCCTCCCGCTTTACCTTGAAATCCGCCATTGTTTCCGAGGCTGCGGTCGTTGCGGAAACATATTGCGCATCGCCTAAATTTTCAACCTGACGGTTGGCAGTGGTTTTGGTTGTGTCGATCGTTGATTTAACTCCCGGTCTTGCGAAATACCAGTTCACAAAAACCGCCGCTGAGAGCGTCAGCACAAGCGCAGCCGAAATTATTTGCTTCTTTTTGATTATCATATTCATCTCTGCCCTCCGATATATTATTCCGATGTCGGTTTGATTTTTGCAATGCTTATCCGATTTGTTGTGATTCCCAAAACGGCGGAAACGGTTGCGACGATCTCCTGCCTGACATTGGCGGAGTCCGCACCCTCGCAGACGACTGCAACGCCCCTGATCTCAGGCTCAATGACCTTGAGAAGAAGTCCCGATTCGCTGTCGTCGGAATCAATCACAATATATTCCCGTTCCCTTGAGCCGTCGTTGCTTTTCTCCTTGACCGCATACACATTTTCGTCCCCGGAGTCGAGCGTGACCATGACCTGCGTGCGGCCTGCACCGTTGATTTGCGAAACGATTTTTGTCAAACGCTTTTCGATGTCCTCCTCGTAGCTGTCACGGATATCTGTTGCGGCCTCCTCACTTTTTTTGTCGGAAGAAGCTTCCTTTGCCGGCATGATTTCCGAAAGGCTCAGCATAATTATTCCTGCAAGACCGACGCAAACTATCGCTGCAATTTTTTTGTCACGCTTAATTTTTTCAAGAATTTTTTCGACGGCTTTTTTCATTCGCTCACCTCGATTTTCGTTTCAATTCCCAGTTGATTTTTTAAATTTTTTTCGGTGTTTTCAAAATTATTTTCATAAATTTTTTCTGCAAAAATTTGTACGCTGTCTATCTTCATTTCGTTGCCGTTCTCTATATTGATACTTATGCGAATGTCCGCATTTTTTATTCCGCATTCATTGAGAATGTCGGAAATTTTTTCTTTTAGTTCGCTTTGCAAATGCTCGGTTGCCTCGTCGCTTGCCGTGGGCGCAGACTGCGCTTCCGGCAGGTCAAGGGCGTTGATGATTTTCATCGGATCTGCGTTTGAAACGAAGGGGCTGAGAATTGCGCACATGAGAAAGAGTGAAACAGCCGTGCGTACAAGCTTTTCCGTTGAGCCGTTCGGGGCGAAAAAAAGAATAATTGCGCCTGCTATTGCGGAAATTGTTATGCCGAATGCCCATTGCCTTATTCCGTCCATTTTATCCCGCCTTTATAACAAGAATGAGTGCGGTTGAAATTATAAAAAGCACCGCATTGAAAAGCAGAACCACATTCAAAAGCGTAAGCGAGGACGCAAGCGCACGCAGAAGCTCGGCAATTCCGATTTGATTGAAAAGCTCACCGATTGCCGCCGACAGCCTCAACGCAAAAATCCAAAAAAGAAGCTGCATACATGACGGAAGATTGACGAGAGCGACGGCTGCAATTCCGAAAATTCCTATTGTACTCTTGACGAGGACAAGGCTGCCTATTATTCCCGAATACGCTTCGCTCAGAGCACCGCCGACAACGGGAACCGCTGAGCTGATGACAAGCTTGATTCCCTTTGAAGCAACGGTGTCCGCAGCGTTGGCAAGTGCGCCCTTGATACCCAAGAAAGAGACAAAAAGCGTGGAAACGAAGGTCAGCGCCGCCGTTACGGATTTTTTTATAAGCGAGGTTATTCCACTGAGCTTGAAGGACGGCATGATCGAGCCTGTCACATCGAGAGCCATGACCGCACCGACAACGGGAACTATGCAGCCGTTTGAAATGCCGGATATGATCTGCGCTGAGGTAAAGGCTATTGACCGAAAGCTTGCAGCAAGCGTCGGGTTGCCCGTAACGGTGACCACGGCGGCGAGAACGGGGATAAGGGCGAGCATCAGCTTTTCACCGACGGCGATTGAGGCAGCGGCGGAGCTGATTGCCGTTGAAAGGGGAGAGATGACGGAAATTATGCAAAGCAGAGTTCCGACGATATCGACCGCTGCTTTTATTTTTGTGTCCTCTGGGGAGAAACAGTCGAAAATCGCAATCAAAATTATAACGGCGACAAGACGAACAGCAGAGCGTGTAGGTGCTTCGATATTGCCGGTTATAAGCTTCTTTGCCAGAGCAAAAATTTTCTGCGGCGTAACGCTGAGCATGGAGTCGAAATCGGCGGTGTCCGCACCGATATCCTTCAAAAGCTCCTGTGTTTCGGAGTTGAGAGAGTCATATATTTCTTTAACATCGTCGGCGTAGGTTTTTGCACTCGACGAAACGGAAAGCAGAAGAAAGAAAATTGTAAAAAGCAAAAAAATTTCCGTTATTTTTCTCAGCTTCATTTTAATCAAGCAGCCCCTTTGAAATTTCGGCAAGAGTTTTTATCAGCGAAATACACATGGCGAGAATGACTGACTTCCCGACAAGCTCGACGACAGTTGCCAAGGCTGAATTTGCGCTGTCCTTACAGATATCCGAAGCGATTTTTGTAACCGTGGCAATGCCGAGAATTTTGACGAGCAGCTCAAGGTAGCCGTCATTCAGAAGCTCGGTATCGGAGAAAAGTCCGCCGGCTTCGGCAAAGATATTTTTGAGATAAACTATCGAAATTGCCGCAAGAACCGTTATTCCGGCAAGCTGGACAATAACGGCAAGCTCAGGTCTTTGCTGCCTGACAACGACGATGAGGACAGCGCAGATAATGCCGATCAGTGCGAATTTAACAGTTTCCATATCAAAAATCCGTAAAGGAAGCCGCAGAGGAATAAAGCTCCTTTAATTCGGGAATCAGCATTGCAACGACGGCAAGCAAGCCGGCGAGCACAACGAGCATTGCGTATTCGTCACGACCCGAGCGGCTGAGAATTTGCTGAAGCACGGCAACGATTATTCCGATCGCTGCAATTTTGATTACCAGTTCCATATTCCGCTCCTAAAACAAGATGATAAAAGCTCCGATACCGGACAGCATTCCGAGTCCGCACGCAAGGGACGCATATCTTTTGCGCCTTTCACGGGCTTCAGAAAGCCGCTCGTTTATAAGCTCTTCATGGTAGCGGCAGCTTGCAACCTGACCGTCGGCGTCGCTTCTGCCAAGGCTTTCCCCGAACGAGTAAAGAACGCACGCATCCTCGGAGTCAATACATTTGCATTCATGAATCGCCCGTGACCATGCGCCGAGAAAATCAATGTCTTTTTTTAAAAAAGAAAGGCAAAGCGGCAAAAAATCAAGCTCAAAAAGCTCGTCTTTTCTGCCGAGCAGCTCAATCAATTCGGGCGTCGGACGATTGAAAAATCTGATTTCATTTTCTGCCGTGCCGAGCATCAGCAGGATTTTTTCAAGTATTCTGACCCGTCGGCTCAGCCGAAACGCAATGTATTGCCCGACCATTGCGCAGGCAAGTCCGATTGAAATAAGTGATAAAAGCTTCATTGTTTTTCCTTTCAGGCGATGGCTCACGCCTCAATTGCGGGCTCTTGCCTCTGTCAATATCTTTTTGACGGCAAAATTTTTATTGTTTAAGGCAATACCGCACAATTGGGGTGTGCGAATTGCGCAGTAAGATTTTTCGTC
>CAVFTC010000076.1:0-9345 GCA_963625295.1 Bacteroides faecis | reverse complement strand
AATCAGACATTAAAGAGGAAGTGGACGATGTCGCCGTCCTTCATGATGTACTCCTTGCCCTCGGAGCGGATAAGACCTTTTTCTCTTGCAACGGCAAGCGAACCGCATTCCATAAGATTTTCAAAGCTGATGACCTCGGCTCTGATAAAGCCCTTTTCAAAATCGGAATGTATTTTTCCCGCTGCCTGCGGAGCTTTTGTTCCCTTTTTGATCGTCCATGCACGAACCTCGGGCTGACCTGCCGTCAGATACGAGATAAGTCCGAGCAGGTCATAGCTGCGCTGAATGAGGAGATCAAGACCGCCCTGCTCAATTCCGAGATCTGCAAGGAACATATCCTTTTCTTCCTTGCTCAGGCTTGCGATTTCTGCCTCCATCTCGGCGCAGATCGGGAGCGTCTGTGAGCCTTCCTCCTCGGCGATTTTGCAAACCGCACGGTATCTTTCGTTCTCCTCAATGCTGTTCGCAAAGTCGTCCTCGCTCATGTTGCAGGCATAAATAACGGGCTTTGAGGTGAGCAGAGCCATGTCGCCGAGGATTGCCTTTTCCTCATCGTCGCAGTCATAGCTTCTTGCGCATTTGCCGCTTTCAAGGTGGTTTTTGAGATTTTTCAAGAACTCGACCTCTTTTGCAAGGCTCTTGTCGCCCTTCATCGCTTTCATTGTTCTGTCAAGGCGGCGGTCAACCATCTCGATATCCGAGAAAATAAGCTCAAAATTTATCGTTTCGATGTCTCTTGCCGGGTCAACGCTGCCCTCAACATGAATGATATCGTCATTTTCAAAGCAGCGCACAACATGGATTATAGCGTCCGTTTCACGAATATGCGAAAGGAATTTGTTTCCAAGACCTTCGCCCTTCGATGCGCCCTTAACAAGACCGGCAATGTCAACAAACTCGATGACAGCCGGTGTGATTTTAACCGGATTATACATTTTTGCGAGAGCGTCAATTCTGCTGTCGGGAACGGCAACCACGCCGACATTTGGCTCGATCGTGCAGAACGGGTAGTTGGCGGACTGTGCTCCTGCATTCGTTATTGCGTTGAAAAGTGTGCTCTTGCCGACATTCGGCAAGCCTACTATACCTAACTTCATAAACAATACTTCCTTTGTTTCATACTGCACTATATTATAAAGTAAAACGGAAAAAATTTCAACCTGTATTTATGAAAAATCCCCGACCGTGAAGTCGGGGGAGAGATGAGTCGTTATTATCAATACGGGTTAAAAAACCGGTCGAACACATTGTAGCCGAGCGCAAAATATTTAAACGCCCAAATGATCGGATTAAATCGGAAGAATATCCAATCCGTTACGGTTGCAAGACCTCTGAGGAAGGTTGAAATATCATGCGTTTCGGGAACCTCGACCGGAGGAATTTCCTCGCCATCGGCGTTAAGCACGAATGGCTGCGAGTAGCAGATGCCGTTCTCGCCGGTGATGTAAAATCTCAGATAAAGATACGGTTCGTCGAGAAGCTCATCATTATAAAGGTCAAGCGTTGCCGTGCCGTCGGTGATGTTTTCCTCACGGAGAATGACATTTCCGTTTGAAACCCATGTTATGCGGTTAAAGTTTGTACCCTCGATTTTGATTGTTCCCTTGTCGTTGTCAACATCTATTCGGGTGACCATGGGCGTGTTGTCGAGCAGGTAAAGCTGCTCGTCATGAACCTTTTGCTCGACGAAGCCCGGAATTTCTTCCATTCCGTTAAGCTCGACTCCGTTTGAAAAATGCGAAACGGCAAAGGCCCAGCCGTTTTCCATGCTTGTGCGGACATTTTCGTTTGTTAAGTCGTCCATCATAAGCATGGTGTATGCGTAGTTTATGGATTGCTCGGAGTGGGAATCGGAGAAAGAAAACGCCCACGGAACAACGCCGTTCGGGATTGTCTTTTGAAGAATCTGATCGTAAAGAATACGGTCGCACCTTGTGTTTTCGTCCCTTGAACTGTTTATGCCCATGCCGACGCTTGAACCTGCGTTGTCGAGGAAAAGTCTGGCGAATTTGTTCGCATAGTAATCGTCAACCTTTTGACCGACATGATCCTTGCTGTTCATTCTGTACATATATTCTCCTACATGGGCAAGCATTGAGATTCCGCCGGCCTCACGCACGCCCTTTGTCGGTGTTTCATAATCGCCGTAAACGCCGGCAAGACCCTGACCGTAATCCGAAAAATAACCGGTAAGGTGACAGTCGGCAATCGGCGTTGCCATATTCAGCTCGATTCCCTGCGGAACATCAAGCATTCCGTTTTGGTGCGTTCTTGTCGATGACGCAGCCGTTCCGTTGAGATATGTTTCGTACTCCTCGTCACTGAGAGGATAGATCGGAGCCATGTGGGTGCGCTCGTATTTAACAAGGCGAAGAAGCGGAATCAGCTCCGGCTGTTTGTTCCAGCCCCTGTTGATGGTTCCGTGATCCGTGAGAGCGACGGCGTCGTAGTTTAAATCATAATGCTTTTGAACAAATTCCTTGATGGTCAGATAGCCGTCCGTTGCGTTGGTCTGGCAATGCGGCTGAAATTTACACGCCTGCCAGCTGTCCCAGTCAACCGCTTCATACGGGTTTGTGATAATGTAATTTTTACCCTTTGCCGATACGCCGATGACAAAGAGCTGTGCCGCAATAACTACGCTGAGAAAAACCGAAAGAATTTTCTTAGACATATATTTCCCTCCTTGAATATTTGTGATTTTATTATGAAGAAAAAATTGTCGGCTGTCAACAGTTTTTTTGAAAAATAAATTTATTATTGTATTATTTAACCAAATATGGTATTATAAGTAACAAGGGCAATACCGCACAATTAAGGCGCACGCCTTGCTTGAATATGTTTTCGTCAGGTCGCACAAAAATTTATTGACTTGCGACAGCAAGCCTGCAAAATTTTTGCACAACCTGACGAAAAAATCTTACTGCGCAATCCGCACACCTAAATTGTGCGGTATCGCCCAAGAATTTAAGTTGTAATGGGGGTTGTGAAATGTATAAATTTGAACCTTTTATAAAATACGAATACAACGGTCGAATTTACGAAAACGGTAAAACGGAGTGTGACAATTACAAGCTGGAGCTTTCGGTCAATGACGACGGCATACAGTGCACTCTTGTACCGAATGTTAAAATGAAGCTGATTGAATTTAAGCTTTCGGCTATTAAAAAATTGGCTGAAAACGAGCTTTTCTTTGCGAACGGATATCAGTCATGGACGACCTCGAGAGAATTCGGCAGGGACGACACCTTGGACGGAATCACAAAGCTTGCAGGAGTGAACAAGCTTGCCCAAACGCTTGCCGAGGTTCCCGGCGATTACACCTTTGCCCAATACGGCAAAAAGGGAGTTTTTCACTCCTATACATACACCTATTTCCGTGTAGGAGACAGGGTCGAGCTTTTCGGCTCATGCGACGAAAAATACGGCTATACCGTTTTTTCGGTCGATTACAATGTCAACAAGCTTACGATTGCAAAGGATGTTGAGGGTCTTGAAGTCGATGATGAAATAATTCTGCTCGATGTTGTCAGCTTCAACGGCGGATATGACGAGGTATTTGACAAATATTTCGGCTCGATGAATCTCAGAAAGCCGAAGGTCAGCCATCTTTCGGGCTACACATCATGGTACAACTATTTCCAAAAGATAAATGAAAAAATAATTCTGCGTGACCTTGACGGACTTGACCGTGCAAAGGACAGCGTATCAATATTCCAGATAGACGACGGCTACGAAAGCAAGGTCGGCGATTGGCTTATTCCCGATTACGGAAAGTTCCCGAACGGCATGAAGCCTATTGCGCAGGCGATTCATCAAAAGGGCTATCTTGCAGGAATATGGATTGCTCCGTTTTCTGCGCAGAGAAGCTCAATCATAGCGAAGGATCACCCCGAATGGCTTATCAAGGATAATGCTACGGGCAAGCCGCTGCTTGGCTGCGTAGGCTGGGGCGGCGCATATACGCTTGATATTTACAACGGCGAAGCGAGAGAATATATCCGCAATTTCTTTGATGTCATTCTCAACGACTGGGGCTTTGATATGGTCAAGCTCGATTTTCTCTATTCCGAGGCCATGCAGCCGAGAAACGGAAAATCAAGAGGACAGATCATGTGCGAGGCTATGGACTTCCTGCGTGAGTGCGTCGGCGAGGACAAGCTGATACTCGGCTGCGGTGTTCCGCTCGGCCCGTCGTTCGGCGTTGTTGACGCCTGCCGAATAAGCTGCGATGTCGATCTCAAATATTCGCCGAAATATTATAACAGGCTGGGAATCAATCTTGAGCTTCCCTCGGCTCAGAATGCGATAACAAGCTCTGTTTTCCGCCGCCATCTCAACGGCAGAGTTTTCTGCAACGACCCCGATGTTTTCTTTTTAAGAGAAAAGAATTTGACATTTACAAGGGAGCAAAAGCTCCTGCTCGGCAAGATCAACAACCTTTGCGGCGATGTTTTGTTTGTTTCGGACAATGCCGGGGATTACAGCAGCGACGATATCGAGCTTTTGAAAAAGTTTTTTGAGAAGAGCGAAAGCAGGGTGACCTCAGCGGGCTTTATAAGCAAGGATGAAATTCGACTTTGCTATACCGAGAAGGATAAGAAAAAGACGCTCGATTTCAACCTTGCAACGGGAAAAAGCAATGTTGAAAAGCTGATATAGGAGGCAGGCATGAAAAGAGTTGCAAAATTTCACAAGGTAAGCTATGAGCAGTTTTTTGAAAGCTGCAAGGAGGATTTTGACGAAAACGAGATAAAGAAAATGTACAGGGATATTAAGCTGCCTCTCCGTGCCACGGCAGGCTCGGCAGGCTATGATATTTTCGCCCCGTTCGATTTCAATCTTGCGCCGTCGGAAACGGTGAAAATCCCGACAGGCATTCGATGCGAGATCGACGAGGGCTGGGTTTTGAAAATTTATCCGAGAAGCGGTCTTGGCTTTAAGTTCCGTTTGCAGCTCAACAACACGGTCGGCATTATCGACAGCGACTATTTCTATTCCGACAACGAGGGTCATATCTTCATCAAAATAACAAACGACTCCAACGAGAATAAAACCGTTGAAGTCAAGAAGGGTACAGGCTTTGCCCAGGGCATTTTTGTTGAATACGGAATAACGGTTGACGACGAAGCGACGGGAATCCGCAACGGCGGCTTCGGCAGCACAACAAAATAATTGATTTACGGCTCAAAACCGACACATTTAATTGATAGGTGTGTCGGTTTTATTCGGCGTTCTCCCAGTCGAATTTTGTCAGCTTTCCGGCGCAGAGCAGGTTCGGATAATCCCACTGCCTGAGAACCTCATAAACTGCGATTGCGACCGAGTTGGAAAGGTTCAGGCTTCTTGCGGCGGAATCGTTTATCATTGGAATTCGCACACATTCGCTCGGGTGATTAAAAAGAAGCTCCTCGGGCAAACCCTTTGTTTCCTTGCCGAAAAAGAGATAAACATTGTCGCTGTATTCAACATCAACATAGCGGTTTTGCGCCTTGGTGGTGAAGAAGCGATATTCGCCGTTCGGATTTTTCTCAAAGAAATCGTTTAGGTTTTTGTAATAGGTTATGTCGAGCAGGTGCCAGTAATCAAGTCCTGCTCTTTTTAATTTTTTATCGTCGGGAGTGAAGCCCATCGGTTCGATTATGTGAAGCCGTGTGCCCGTTGCGGCGCAGGTTCGTGCTATATTGCCCGTGTTCTGCGGAATTTCCGGTTCAACGAGAACGATATTCAGAGTTGCCATTTGTATTTGATGTTCCTTTCACTGATGCTGCCTTAAACCGATTTTATAAGATTTTTAATTTCCGTTTCAAAGCAAAGACCGTATTTTCTGTCCGTGTCCGAGTCCAATGTGGCCTCAACGCATTTGCAGGTGAAGCCCATTGCGATTTGAACAGCGTCGGCAAAGTCTTTGCCGTTCATCACCGCCGCCGTTAAGGCCGCCGCAAAAACATCACCCGTGCCCGGGAAACGACCTTCGGATTTCGGCGTGAAAAACATATTCGCTTTTCCCGTGAGACTGTCGTAAACGGCGCAGCCGATCTGCCCGTCGCCGAAGTCAACGCCGGTTATAACTATTCTTGCCGAGCCGAGATTGCGCAGAGAAATAAGCAGCTCTTTGATAAAATCCATGCCGTAGTTTTCGTCGGGCATCTCGGTTCCCGTGAGCATACACGCTTCGGTCACATTGGGAACGATGATGTCGGCAAGCGAACAAAGAAAACGCATTTCGGAAATAAAGGAGTCGTCAATTCCTTTGTAAAAAGAGCCGTTATCACCCATGACCGGGTCGCAGATATACAGGGTATCGCTTTTTTTGAAATCAAGCAAAAAGCTTCTGACGCTTTCCGCCTGCTCACAGCTTGCAAGATAGCCGCTGTAAATGCAGTCAAACCTTTCGCCCAGATTTTTCCAGTGATTTGTAATTTCGCCGATTTTATCGGTAAGATCTTTTTTCACGAAGCCCTCAAATTCCGTGTGAGCGGAAAAAATACCCGTCGGCAGGGGAACGCTTTCGATTCCGCAGGCGGAGATGATGGGCATTGCCGCAGTGAGCGAGCATCTGCCGAGGCAGGAAATATCATTTATGAGCACTGCTCTTTTTTGCTTTTTCAATAGAATCAGCTCCAATTTTTTTATGCAAAAAAATTATAACATAATACATCGGAATAATCAATTCATATAGTGACAAAATAACATTGCAACGCTAAATAATCGAATGGAGGTCATATCATGAAAAATTCAGGTTCTTCAATTGCCAAGGGAATAGGCGTAGGTATGCTTGTCGGCGGTGCAATGACGATCATCGGTTCGTCAATGATGAACAGCAAAAAGGCAAATTACAAAAAGATGGCGAAAAAAGCCATTAAATCGGCAGAGTCCTTCATGGATTCCGTAATGTGACAAGACAAACAAAGCAAACAGCCCCACGGCAGAAATATCCGCCGTGGGGTTTGTGCAGTGTTGCCTTAAAAACATCTGAATCAAGAGGACGAGCAATGCTCGCCCCTACAAATAACGCCAATCGTTCTATCAATAATAAAATTTATCGTTTTTCCATCTTTGCGGATTTTGGTCTATGTAATTCCATATTTCTTCATAATCGTTAGTATTGCGTACTATGTGATCATAATACAGCTTCTGCCAAATAGAGTGACCTATTTGTTTGCTGAACTACAGTTGATATTGTAGGGGCGACCATCGGTCGTCCGCTTTCCTCAGAGTGTATTGTTAGCAACATGTGTATATGGTTAGGCATAACTACATATTTATCAACAGAAACGAACGGATAATGCAGGGGTATATCATTTATTGCTTTGTCAACAATCATTCCGCATTTCGACAAATGGTTTTTGTGTTCAGATGCTGAAAAAAGAGTGTTTGTTTTTTGCCAAAACAGGCATTTACGCTTGTCCGTACAAATTGTAATAAAATATGTACCCGGTTTATTGTAGTTACATTTTTCTAAACGGATTTTATTGCGTGATGCAAATTTTTTAATCATTTTATTTTATTTATTAACGCTTTTGCGAGCTTTATGATATCATTTAATATGAGTCGAAGGGTGTCGAAAAATGTCGGTTGACTTTCGGACGGCGTTTCGGGCAAAATATTTTCGCCGTCAAATATTGTAAACCTTGGATATTCCCCGAAATCCTCAACGGTTGCCTGACCGTCATAATCCATGAAGGCTCTTATCATATTCTCAAACGCTTCTTCATCTGCGCCGTGCTTTATGTTTTTGACAAACCATGTCTGCTCCGGGAAAAGGCAGGTGGAAGCGTCAACGGTTTTGTCGGGCGAGATATATTTTGCGTCGGAGCTTATATTTTCGAGCTTTTTGCCGTATTCGCTTGCCGTTGCGCCGAACGAGGCATATTTAACATCAATAATTCCGTCGCCGAGGTTGCTTGCCGAGGGGGTCATCGGGAGCGAGGAATAGCCGTAACGGGTGATGACATAAACATTGCATTTTTCGTTTGCTTCCTTGAGTATCTCAGTCTTTTTGCAGCGGACGGAGCTGTTATAATTTTCGATTTTTTCCTTCAACGCAGAGTAATCGGTTTCGGAATCGCCGTAAATCTCGTTGAAAACAAAATCCATCGCATCGTCAAGATATTCGTCCGGAATCATTGACCAAACGGCGAGCCAGCCGCCGAAAAGAGGAACTATTGCCCGTGCGCAAACCTCTTTTTCTATTTTTGCGCTCACTGCGTTCAGGCTTTTTGTGAGAATATCCATCAATCCCGTATCATGAACAGCCTTTATGGCTGCGTTTATCAGATTTTCGTAATCGTTGCCTTGGAAAGCGTAGTAAAGATAATTTTGCAGAGCGTCTGCGTCAAAGCCGAGCTGACCGGTCATCAGCTCGCCGGTATATGTTTCTCCGTAAATTGCGGTTGAATTAAACACGACGGTTTTGACCTTGTCGTAGCCGTAAAGGGAGAAATAAGCGACGGTGACAACGCCGCCGAAGCTGTGGCAGGTCAGCGTAACCTGATCCTTTCCGCTGATGGCAAGAACATAGTTGATAAAATCGTCGAGCTGAGCCGCAATTTCCATCGGATCTTCTCTCCAGTCGTATTTGAACTGGATATCGCCGCCTTCTTTGATTTCAGCGGCAGAGGGATATTTAAAGCGAACTCCCGAGCCGGGCTTAACGGTTCCGTCAGGATTATTTATCGCTTTGTCGAAAAGCTTGCGTGTAATATCGCCCATTTCCTTGCCGAAGCTGTCCCAATCTCCGGTAACGGCAAGCTTGGAGAAGGCAGGAACACTTTCCTTGACTGCGGTGGTGATATCTTCCTCCGAGGGCGGCCACGCAGCGTCGGAATCCGGGTCGTAAATATCTTCGTAAACCGTGGAATTCATAAATCCGTGAACCCAAATGCGGGGAAGCTGTTCGTTTTCCGCCGACGCAATGACCGTAAGCATCGGTACAACGCAGATAAGCAGAGCAACGGCAGCGGCAATAAAGCCTTTAAAATGTTTTCTTTTCATAAAATTGACCCTCCTTTAAGGCAATGCTGCACAATTGAGGCGCACGCCTTGTCTGATTTAAGTATAACAGAGACGAAAAATTTGTCAAGAAAAATAAGGCGATACCGCACAATTGAGGCGTGAGTTATTACCTGCGTTATCGTCTGAAAGCAGCAAAATATTCGAGTTATTTTTTCAGCGTCGAAAAAAGCAGGAAAAGGCTTGTTTAGGTAAAAAAAGGCAACCAAAAGCCGACATTCAAACAAAACAGGGAAAAATAAAATATAATTCAAGGGCAACACCGCACAAATTGAGGCGCACGCCTTGTTCGGTAACCGCTGATTAAACCATAGCACAATTCTAAGCGGC
>CAVFTC010000075.1:0-9508 GCA_963625295.1 Bacteroides faecis | reverse complement strand
GTAACATCAGCAGCTGTTGTTGTGGTAACATCAGCAGCCGTTGTCGTTGTTACATCAGCAGCCTTGGTTGTTGTAGTTGTTGTAACTACTTCTGTAGGAATGTTGTTGGCAATAGAAGGTGTGACAATGTTGGCATCTCCATCTGAACAGCTGGAAATTTCAACAAAAATATCACTTGCAACGATCTTTTCCTTAGCTGATGCAGTCTTACTGAATGTGAAGATGAAGACATCACCCTTTGCATCATACGGGGTAACTGAAGCAGCTGATACACTGCCGTTCTTTGGGTTTGCTGCATATATCGGCTCAACATCCTGAGCATCAGCGAAGTCTTTAAAAGCGTCTGATTTCTTGATTGAACTAAGCGTCAAGCCTGTGCTCTTAGTAGCATTGTTCCAGTCTGAAGCATTAACATTAAAGTCAATTGCTGTGAAGCTACCGTCCTCAAGAGCAAATGCAACCTTAACTTCCTTCTCGTCCTCTGAAAGAACTTTTACAGAGAACTTCGGAGCAGAAGCAGCGAATGCAGAAACAAGCATTGCAACTGTAACACCGATAACCAAGGTTACGGAGAGAACAACTGACATGATTTTTGCAATCTTATTCATTGTAATCACCAATTTCTCCTTCATTAGAATTTGTACATGGAGTACATGGATTATTTATTAGACATTGTTCCCCATAGGCGAATAGGGAGCAATGAGCTAACCTGAATTGTACGGTGTTGCCTTAATATCCGAAATCCGAATATGTTGTGGCAAACTTATCGTTTGTGGTCATCTCAACCACAATCTTTGTAAACGCTATATAAGTGGTTATCTTTGAGCTTGAAACACACTTTAATGACCAGTTTGCGTTGGTAATTTCCGATGTTGTCGGGTTTATATCACAGGTGAGAACACAGTCCTCATAGCTAAGGCTAAAGGAATCTATGGTTATTCTCACTCCGTCCATCGTGCTTTCTTCATCAAGAGTTTTCTTGGCCTCCTCATAGGTCGGCACACCGAAAGCCTTGACAATCAGGCTGTTTTCGCCCGGATTGGTTTCGTTCTTGAACTTAACCGTTAAGCTATAGTTACCGCTTTCTTTTATAACGCATTCCACCGAGGCAAGCTCCGAAAGCTTTGAAGCGTCGATAGTGCCGGTCATCAGCTTGGTGGAATCGTCGCTGTTTTGCTTAGCGATTCTGGTGTATGTTCTGGGGTCGGATTTATACTGCTCTTTCATGCTTTCTTCTATTTCACGGAGCTTTTCGTCCGTAAGATAAACGCTGTTCGAGCTTACCTTTACATTACCGATGTCGGTAGATGTGGTTTGGATAAATTTATATGACGGACGAGCGGTTTTAACCTTTTCGATCGCCTTGTTATAGGCGGCAACAGCGTCGCTTGCATCAACCTTGCCCGAAGCCTTGAAGCTCTTGATAAGTCCGACCGAATATCTCAAAATATCGAGAGCGTCGGCGGAATTGACCTGACCGTCAGCTGTAACCTCGGCACGCTTGAATTCCTCGCTTGTGAATTCCCTCTTGCCCACGCTGTAGGTCAGAGCCGCCAAAGCGTCGGCGGAATTGATAAACGAATCACCGTTTATATCTCCGAGAGCCAAGCCTTCGGCACTGCCGGAAATCGGCAAAGCCACCGCCGCAGACGCAGCAATGACAAGCGAAAGAAAGCCGGATACCAACTTTTTTGTAAAGCTTTTCATCTCTTTTTTCATCCTATTCCGTAAAAATGTATAAACATTCATACTATTTTTTAAAATTATATAACAAACCCCTTAAGTTGTCAATAGTTAATTTATGGCGGTTTCTTTCATAATTTATGGCGGTTTCTTTCACCCTATAAGAAGAAAAAAGCAAAATTCGCTTAATTTGTTGACTAATCCCTTATAATGTGCTATATTTTAAGGGAATAATAACGGAGGTAAGGTAATGAGAAGCTTTAACTATTCCGCAATAAAGAATCGAAAATGGGATTCGGAAACTCTTGGATTGATTGCAGCAATATATAAAGAGGCAGGCAAGCAAGAACTTTTTTTGAAACAGCGCCCGGAAGAGCTTGAAAAGTTGGTTGAAATTGCAAAGGTTCAGAGTACCGAAGCATCGAATGCCATTGAGGGTATTGTTACAACGAATACTCGAATTCGTCAGCTCGTTGAAGAAAAAACAACTCCGAGAAACCGTGATGAACAGGAAATTGCAGGATATCGAGATGTGTTGAGTGTTATACATGATAGTTTTGATACGATACCGATTACACAAAATTATATACTTCAGCTGCATAAAATGCTTTACAGCCATATGAACAATCCTCTTGCCGGACAAACTAAAACGGTACAGAATTATATCAGTGGCACTTATCCCGACGGTCATGTTGAAACATTGTTCACACCGCTTGCACCGTATGAAACACCGGAGGCATTGGATAAAATCTGTGAAGAATATAACCGTGTAATCGGAAATATGGAGTTGGAGCCTTTAATTGCAATCCCGATTTTTATTCATGATTTCTTATGTATTCACCCATTCAACGACGGAAACGGAAGAATGAGCCGATTACTTACAACCTTGCTTCTGTATAGAAGTGGATTTTATGTCGGTAAATATATTTCGCTTGAAGCAAAGATAGCCAAGAACAAGGATTTATATTACAATGCTCTTGCCGAATCCCAGACCGGTTGGCACGAGGGAACAGAAGATGTCATACCTTTTATTAAGTATATTCTTGGAACGATTCTTGCAGCATACAAAGATTTTGAAGATCGAATGGCGCTTGTAGAAACAAAACTACCTGCTCTTGAAATGGTCAAAAGAGCAAGTGAGAGCAAGATCGGACGCTTCAACAAACAGTATATCCGAGAGCTTTGTCCGACGCTCAGCGACAGCTCAATCGAAGGAGCTTTACGCAAATTGGTTGCCTCGGGTGAGCTCCAACGAGAGGGCAAAGGAAAAAATACTTGCTATTTCATGGTAAGGTAACACCGCACAAATTTAAAGAACTCAAACCGTTGACATTTTCCCAAATATAATATATAATACAAATAAATGTAACCGATTAAAAGGCGGCTACAAAAATATTGTATCGGAGGAATGGAAATGAAGAAGATTTCATCTTTATGCGCCGTGATACTTTCAATGGTTATTGCTTTTTCGTGCCTTATGATTCCGACCTCGGCACTTGATGTGCAAATAGATCGTATGCCCGATCAGCTGACCTTCTATCAGGGTGTTGACTGGATGTATTCCAACGAGGGCGACATTATGCTCATGAAGGGCAACTTGAATATGTCCGGAGCTAAGCTCACCTGCAACGGCAAAACCGTCGAATACAAGGTAGGCAAAACAGGTCCGAATATGTATGCAAAGAGCCATTCAGGCACTTGGCAGCCCGGAAAAAATCAAATCAGAATTTATTGCGACAACTTTGACAGCAACTACGCTCTCTGCGAGGTCACATTTGCGACCGTTACCGGCATGAGCATTGTCAGAACGCCGAAAACAAAGCTCGTTCTCGGTGTTGAATGGAACATGGGAATCGGCAAGGATGTCGAAATGACAAAATTCGACCTCACCGGCACAATCATCAAGGCAACCTACAACGATTCAACATCGCAGCAGATTGCAGCTCCCAATGCCTGCCTCGGCTGGTCAATTGAGGAGGATGTTGATGTTGTTATGCCCGGTGACAATACGCTTTACATCACATTCTGCGGCAAAAGAGCACCGTTCGGCGTAACCTTTATCACCGAAACGAATTTTGCAAAGGGCGATGTAAGCCTCGACGGCAAGGTCAATTCCTATGATGCGCTGAATGTTCTCCAATATTCGACCGGACTGATAACCCTCAGCCCGACGCAGATCGGTCTTGCGGACACAGACGGCAACTCAAAGGTCAATTCCGCCGACGCACTCAATATTCTTCAGTATGTTGTCGGAATCAAAACATCACTTTAATAAACAGGAGGAAACAGTAAAATGAAAGTATTTCAGAAAATTATTTGTGCAGTAGTTTCTGTATCGGTCGTTGTTGCGACCATGGCGTGTATGGCAACCTCGACTACCGCCGCCGCAAACACACCCGGCGATGTTAACAGCGACGGTTCGATCAACTCGTTCGACGCTCTTTCAATCGTCAGATATTGCACGGGAGCAGACACCCTCACCAAGGCGGAGATTGTTGCCGCCGACGCAGACCTCGACGGTCAGGTAACCGTAATAGACGCTCTCTATCTTCTCCAGTTCTCCGCAGGAATCATCGACAGATTCCCGGCACAGACCGGCGAAGGCAGAATTCATATCATCGGCGATTTCTACTATGACATCGCAACCGGCAAGGTAACGAACACGGATGGTTCGGGTCTTCTCGGCTTCTCATATGACGCTAAGGACGGCGCTTTCTACGCTTCGACCTATGCATGGCAGAGAACATTCGGCTATACATATCTTTATGATGTTGCCGCTCCGCTCATCATTTGCTCCTTCGACACAAGCCGAATCTTCTTCAACTACAACAATATGGAATGGATGGTTCAGCTTTGGAAGGGTCAGTACGGCTGGGTTCTCAACGGCTGCGAAATCGGTCTTTACTACCGTGACTTCGACGACGACGAGCTGGTTGATTCACAGGGCAGAAAGTTCTATAAGTGCGCCGACGACGATATGCTCATGCAAATGGAACTTACAATGTATAAGAACGACACAATGTTCTTCCATCGCAGCAAGCAGTATTCATGGTGGCTCACAGGCTTCAAGCCGGGCGTACTTGACGCAGCCGGCTACACCGCAGAGTCAACTCAGGTTCTCCGTGTGAGCGCAACGATCTACTTCACCGAGGAAGCAATGATGGACGCTTTCATCGAAGGTCTTGAAAACTGCACTCAGGTAGAGCACAACGCTTCCAAGAGAGTTCGCAGCATTAAGTTTGAAAACGGCAAGTTCGAGAACGGCTGCGGATACACAGTCAACAGAGCACAAAACTCCGTTTCCTTCTCATGGAAATAATCCAACAATAAACAAAGAGGCTGACGCAAAAAGCGAAAGCCTCTTTAAATTTTTATATAGCTGTTATTTCGGGAAATGAGCCTTGATGGCGGCAAAGGATTCGTCGCTGATGTCATGCTCGATTTTGCAGGCGTCCTCCGCCGCAACTTGAGAATCAACACCTAAACGAACAAGAAAATCGGTCAAAACGGTGTGCCGCTCATAGATTTTTTTTGCAACATGAAGTCCTTCGGCGGTGAGCGTTATATAACCGTCCTTGTCAACGACGATATAGTCCCCGCTCTTAAGAAGTCCGACGGCACGGCACACGCTCGGCTTGGAAAAGCCCATATATTCGGCAATATCAAGCGACCTGACGGCGCTGCTTTTTTTTGAAAGTACATATATAGTTTCGAGATACATCTCTCCGGATTCCTGTAAATGCATAGTGAAGCCTCCAAAATTACATTGCAAGTAACCGCCGAAAAATCGCAGCTGCGGTTAATATTATGGCAATACCGCACAATTAAGGCGCACGCCTTGCTTGAAGCTATTTCCGTCATGCTGCACAAAAATTCCTTGACTTGCGACAGCAAGCCTGCAAAATTTTTGTACAACCTGACAAAAAATCTTACTGCGCAATCCGCACACCTAAATTGTGCGGTATCGCCTTATTATTGTAACACAATTATTTTACGATTTCAAGCGAAGTTGGAATTATCTTTCCAAATCCGAACACACATAATAAATAATATTTTAATTAGCTGAGGCTAACTGTTTGTTCATACTGACAAATATCGTCGCAAAGTCCACAAATCTTCGTATTTTTATTGACAATTTATCCGTTAAGGGATAATATTATCTTAGTTAGCGAGAACTAACCTTATTTTTAGATGTGCGGTTAGTCGAAACTAACCGTAGAAAGTGAGGAATTTAGTTATGATGCCTTTAGCACTTGCAGATGTAGGCGAAATGAACACGATCAAGAAAATCGGCGGAAGCCCCGAGGTCAAGAAGCACCTTGAAAATCTCGGCTTTGTCGTCGGAGGCAATGTAATGGTTATCAACACGCTCGGCGGTAATGTAATCGTCAATGTCAAGGAAACCAGAGTTGCCATCAGCGAGGAAATGGCAAGAAAAATCATGATCTGATTTGTAACCGAATACCCAAGAGGTATTTACAATAATCTGTATATTAAGGAGGATGAAGCAGATGAAAACTTTAAAGGAAGCAAAGGTCGGCGCAACGGTCAAGGTCGTTAAGCTCCATGGCGAGGGCGCAGTTAAGCGCAGAATCATGGACATGGGCATCACCAGAGGCGTTGAGGTTTATGTTCGCAAGGTTGCACCGCTCGGTGATCCGATTGAAGTTACTGTTAGAGGCTATGAGCTTTCGCTCAGAAAAGCCGATGCGGAAATGATTGAGGTTGAATAATTTCGACTCTGTCGTTAAAAGGGGGCAACCCCTGTTTTTTTCAGAAATATGATTAGCATAAGCTAATTGAAAGAGAGGAATTTGGTATGAATTTACGTATTGCCCTTGCGGGTAACCCGAACTGCGGTAAAACCACATTGTTCAATGCGCTGACCGGTTCAAACCAGTATGTTGGTAACTGGCCGGGCGTTACAGTTGAGAAAAAGGAAGGTAAGCTCAAGAAGCATGACGGCGTTGTTATCACCGACCTTCCGGGTATCTATTCGCTTTCTCCGTACACCTTGGAGGAAGTTGTTGCAAGAAATTATCTTATAGGCGAGCGTCCCGACGCTATCCTTAACATCATCGACGGTACAAACCTTGAAAGAAACCTTTACCTTACCACCCAGCTCACAGAGCTTGGAATTCCGGTTGTTGTTGCAATCAACATGATCGATGTCGTCAAAAAGAACGGCGACAAGATCAACATTCAGGAGCTTTCACGCCAGCTCGGCTGCAAGGTTATTGAAATTTCCGCCCTTAAAGGAACGGGAATTCACGAGGCCGCAGAGGCTGCAATCGACGCAGCAAAGAACGGCAAAACAGTTCCGATGCACACCTTCTCCGGCTGTGTTGAGCACGCCATAGCTCACATCGAGGAAGCGGCTGTTCACAATATGCCTGAGGAGCAGCAGAGATGGTACGCCATCAAGATTTTCGAGCGTGACGACAAGGTTCTCGGAAATCTCAACATAGACAAGGCTGTTATGGATCATATCGAAAAGGATATTCAGGCAGCCGAGAAGGAGATGGACGACGACGCAGAGTCCATCATCACAAACGAAAGATATATTTACATATCGTCAATCATCAAGGCATGCTACAAGAAAAAGAATGTCGGCAAGCTTTCGACCTCGGATAAAATTGACCGTGTCGTTACGAACCGTTGGCTCGGACTTCCGATCTTCGCCGTTATCATGTTCCTTGTTTATTGGATCGCAATGGTCGGCGTAGGCGCACCGGCAACAGACTGGATGAACGACGGCGTGTTCGGCGACGGCTGGCATCTTTTCGGCATCGGCACTTCAGCTTACAATGACGACGCCGACAGCTATACAAACGCAACGGAGGCTGCACAGGCATTCGTTGAGGACTTTGATCCCTCTGCCGAGGACTTTGATTCAACCAAGGCTCTTGCCGAGCTTCAGTCCTTCAAGTCCGATGAAGCTTCTGCTGTTATCGGCGTTGAGGACGAGGAAACACTCGCAATCAACGATATGACCGCTTACTACAGCGAGATTCCGTCGGATGCCGACGAGGAGTCAACAATCGGCATGACATACCTTGAGGCAGTTAAGTATTTCAGCGAAAACGGCTTTGATGAGCCTGACATGGCTGATTACGGCGTATTCGTTCCCAGCCTTCCGACTCTTATCGGAAACGCTCTTGAAAAGGGCAATGTTGCCGAATGGCTCAGCGGACTTATTCTTGACGGTATTGTTGCCGGTGTCGGCGCAGTTCTCGGCTTCGTTCCGCAGATGCTCGTTCTTTTCCTTCTCCTTGCATTCCTTGAGGGCTGCGGATATATGTCCCGTATCGCCTTCGTTCTTGACCGTATCTTCAGAAAGTTCGGTCTTTCAGGTAAATCCTTCATTCCGATGCTTATCGGCGTAGGCTGCGGCGTTCCGGGTATCATGGCTTCAAGAACCATTGAAAACGAGCGTGACCGCCGTATGACAATCATGACAACAACATTCATCCCCTGCTCGGCTAAGGTTCCGTTCATCGGAATGATCGCAGGCGCACTCTTCGGAGGCTCGGCTCTCGTTTCGACCTCGGCTTACTTCATCGGTATGCTTGCAATCATCTGCTCGGGCATCATGCTTAAAAAGACAAAGATCTTCTCCGGCGACCCTGCTCCGTTCGTTATGGAGCTTCCCGCTTACCACTGGCCGACCGTTTCAAATGTTCTCCGCTCAACATGGGAGCGTGGCTGGTCGTTCATCAAAAAGGCAGGCACGGTTATCCTTCTTTCAACCATCTTTGTTTGGTTCACAACATACTTCGGAGTTGTTGACGGAGCATTCAGAATGCTTTCCGAGGATGAAATCGACTCCTCGATTCTTGCAAAGATCGGCAGCGTAATCGCAGTAATCTTCAAGCCTCTCGGCTGGGGCAACTGGCAGGCAGCCGTTGCATCAATCACAGGTCTTGTCGCAAAGGAGAACATTGTCGGTACACTCGGTATCCTCTACGGCGGCGCAGAAGGAACTGTTTACAGCAACATCGCAGCAGCCTTCACAGGTATCACCGGATATTCATTCCTCGTATTCAACCTTCTTTGCGCTCCCTGCTTTGCAGCAATCGGTGCTATCAAGCGTGAGATGAACAACGCAAAGTGGACATGGTTCGCAATCGCTTACCAGTGCGGCTTTGCATACTGCATCGCTCTTATGGTAACTCAGTTCGGCAATATCTTTGTCGGCAAGGCAAACATTTTCGGTATCATCGTTGCAGCCGCCATCCTTGTCGGTATGGTCTACATGCTCTTCTTCAAGAAGTACACCGAGGCTACAAAGCTTACCCAGAATGTAAAGATCAAAAAATAAAGGCAATACCGCACAATTGAGGTGTTCGCCGCAATTGTGCGATATTTTCCAAAATTCATGTGAAAGGAACTGATATTATGATTTCATGGATTTCACAAAACCTCGCAACCATTATTATATGCCTTGTGCTTGCGCTTATTGTCACCTTGATTATTGTGGGCTTGGTGAGGGATAAGAAAAAAGGCAAATCCTCCTGCGGTTGCAACTGTGCAAACTGTGCAATGAAAGGTTCCTGCCATAAGTAGACTTTAGATTTTAGATGTTAGATATTAGATTTTTCTTTATCCGTCTGTGATCTAAAACGAAAAGACCGTAAATCATTTGAAGAGATTCGATGATTTACGGTTTTTTCTTTAGATAGCGCTGTGTTCTACCTTATTATAATTTCTGGAGATTTTTGTGGTCTTTTTCGGAGAGTCAACCGTGTCGTTGTGCAAGCAGACATAAACAGATGTTAGATATTAGATTTTTCTTTATCCGTCTGTGATCTAAAACGAAAAGACC
>CAVFTC010000074.1:0-9689 GCA_963625295.1 Bacteroides faecis | reverse complement strand
ATATCAGATTCAAAAAGTTTTGCAAAAAAACCCGTGGTATCGCCACGTAATACAGACATAAATGCCCCAAATGTCGTGTTACTGAGCTTTGGTAAAATACAGCTTTTTCCAATCAGCGCAGAGCTACCATTTCTTACGCAAACGAGAATATCTCCAGGCTGCACCATTTTTTCTTCCGACACATTTACATTCACATAAACATTATCTAAAAGCGACAAAGTTCCGTTTTGAATATTAGAAGATCGTAAAACCAAAGTTCCAGACGGTTTGACATTTTCGGGAGTATATGTCAGCCCCTGGACAAGATTCACATGGTCAAGCAGTTTTGATTCTGTCCAATCACTCGGATAAGTTACCATTTGTACCCCATCCTTTCCAGAGCCGCCACTACCGCCGCTCTTGATTTTGCAGTTCTGTCCTCGATTTCTCCAAGCGTATGCTCATACCGCTTGGCAATCAGAAGAACCTTGGAGGACAGGCTGTTCAGCACCTGCTCGAATTCGTCATGAATATCCGCTTCCAGCTTTGCCATCCACTTCATGTCAAAGAGGAGATGCTTAATCTCATCCACGGTCAGTTTGCCATACTTTGCCTCGACCTCATCATCCAGGGCTTTGCGGGCTTCCTTCCAAGCCTTGTCAGCCTCGTCCTTTTCGGCGGACTTTGCCGCGTATGCTGTCAGCGCGTCATATTCATCCTTGTAAATCTCCGGCACAACTGCGGAAACAGCAGCCGCCTTAAGCGCCGCCTTCAGCTTTGCTTTTCCAAACGTGCCGTTCTTGTTGCGGATATCGAACTCGGCCAGTTCCAACATCTCGCGGATGAGCGTCTCCATCTCATCGGTCTTGCCCTCGTCAAAGAGTGCGACAAGGCGCGTCATGGCGTCCATGACAGGGGACGTCTTTTTTGCGTCCAGTTCTTTAAGCCGCTTATTGAGATTTGCCTTCGGAATGCTGTCACCCTTATCGTTCAGCACATCCTTCAGTAAGCCCTCATCGCTGGATTCTTCTTCGCGCATCTCGTCAAGTTCTGCCTCAAGAGCCGCGGACTGTTCCATCAGTTCATTGATTGCGGCAAGTTCGTCCGCGAAATAAACTGCTTCGATAATCTCTCTCGGAATGAGCGCACCCTCGAAGGACTTCACCTTGGATGTATCGTCCACGGAGATTGTCTCACCGTTTTCATCCTTCGCTTTTTTCTGCGCATACTCGTATTCGATTTCCCGACCGACCTCATAACCGCTGGCTTTGATAGCGTAAACATCATCCTGCAATTTTGCGTTCCAGTAATTCAACAGGCAGTCGTAGACATCATAGTTGTCAAGAAGCCGTGCGGATTCATAAGCATTGAGGAGCATGACCGCAATCGTGCGGATCAGTTCCTTCGGATTGGTCTCGGACTCGATACCGAGCAAGATATCTTTTACCGAATCACGCCACCGCGTGAATATCGCATCGGTCTCTTTCTGCTTTTCGGCAAGGATGCTGGCGTCCTGTCCGATCACGCCCTCGATCTCGCCGGACGGGAGAGCGAGGTTATATACATCGTGCGCCTCATCCACGCAGGTGAAGATTTCCTGCTTCAAAGCCGGGGAGATATCCCACAGTCTCTTCAGCGACTCGATGTCCGTTCCCGGAATGCCGCCCTTCAAATGAGCCGCGATATTCTGCGGCAGAGTATCGTCAATTTTCTGTATGTAACGAGGCACGTTCAGATTGCCCGCGTTCTGTTCCAGGATATCTGTGTACTTAACAAAGCGGGCATAACCCTTGACGGTTTTTCCGCTGATAAAGGTCTGTACGATTTTCTCAATATCCTGCTCACGGAGTCTGTTCTTGTTACCGTCTTTCTTGAATCCGCGGCTTGCGTCAATCAGGAAGATGCCCTCCCTGGTTTCCGCATCCTCTTTATCGATGATAACGATGCAGGCGGGGATGCCCGTTCCGTAAAACAGGTTTGCGGGAAGGCTCACGATGCCCTTGATGTATCTCTTCTTCAGCACTTCGATACGGATGGTTTCTTCCGCGTTGCCTCTGAACAGAACGCCGTGCGGCATGATGATGCCCGCCTTGCCGTTGCTGTCGAGGGATTTCAGGACATGGAGAAACCAGGCATAGTCTCCGTTCTTTTCGGGAGGAATGCCGTAGCCGTCAAAACGTTTGTATTTATCTTCGGATGTCTTGATGCCGTCACTCCAGGATTTATCGGAGAAAGGTGGGTTCATTACGATGAAGTCAAACTTCTTCAGTTCGCCGAAATCGTCCGTAAAAGCGGGATCGACCAGCGTGTTTCCGCGCTTGATTTCGCCCGTGCCTTTCTGATGGAGGATGAGGTTCATCTTTGCCAAGCCCGCCGTGGCATGGTCTTTTTCCTGACCGAAGATAGTCACGATGGAATCGCCATTCTCGTCCACGGGAGCCTCGTCCGCCGCCCTGATGAGAAGGCTTCCGCTGCCTGCGGCCGGATCGTACAGAGTCCACTTCTTGGTCGGCATCTGACGGATGTTGCCAATACCGATAAGCCGTGCGATGATACGGGACACCTCGCTCGGCGTGTAGAACTGTCCCTTGCTCTTGCCGGACTCCTGCGCAAATTTCATCATGAAATACTCGTAGGCATCGCCGATGATGTCATCGCCGCTGGCACGGTTGTTTTTGAAGTCAATCGCCGGATTCTGGAATACGGCAATCAAGCCTGATACCTTATCGACCAGTTCTTTGCCAGAGCCAAGTTCATCAGGATTGTTGAAGCTGACATCGGGAAGGGAGCCCTGGAGTCTGTTGTCCTCAAGGAACTTCTGGATAATCTTATCCACCCGTTCGCCGACATCGCTTTTTCCCTTGGCGGCAATCAAATCCTCAAAGGACGCACCTTTGCTGATGGTAAACTCAGCGAAAGGCTGACCCTTGTATCTGTCGGACACATACTTGAAGAACAGCAGGACAAGCACATAATCCTTGTACCTTGCCGGTTCCACGCCGCCCCTCAGTTTATTGCAAGCCTCCCAAAGGAGAGAATATAGTTCAGATTTTTTCACAGCCATAGCCCTCTTTAATCTCCATTCTTGTCTTATTCATTGTTGTGGACTGCCGTCCTTCATTCCATTGCGCTTTTACCGCTTGCGACCCACTCGTCCAATTCGGAGCATTTGAATTTCCATTGCTTTCCTATCTTGTGAGAAGGAATGCCTTTGCCTTTTCTGATCCAATCACGAATGGTTCCGGGCTTGACTCCCAGATACTCTGCGGCTTCGTCAATGTTTATCCATTTATCGTTAGCGACATCTGCCATTTCTGCACCTCCGTTGAGCTGGTTACAATAATACAACTTATATTATAGCAGAAATCTACGCGGTTTTCAATGGGTTTTCTGTGATTTGATGTTGTTTCCTACTGCTTCATGAAATGTGGCGTATGCCCAAACCCACGTATAGATAAATCAATTCTAACCTTTTAATTTTGCCATACCTTTTAATTATTCCAAAGTCACTATACCGCAAGGCTTATACCCCACGGTGCAGTCGGACTCTGGAACGGCAGAAATCCGTAACTGAATAAAGTAAAATAGGGCTTCCGAAGTCAGCATTTGACCTCGAAAGCCCTTGTTTTATGCCTTTTTCGGCGGCATTTGCCCCGGAGAAGGCTTTTTCTATTGTATCAAAATCAGCAGGAACATTGACTCTCCCTGGGGAAGAGGAAAAGCGTAGCAAATAAATGTCAAGGAACAATTTGATTTTTCTCCGCAACCTTTTGATAAATCTATCTACTTTTTGATTTTTCCCATAAGGGGGTGCAAAGAAAAAATCAGCAGCGCACTTTCGGCAAAAAAGAAAAATCCGAGCATTGAGGACTTTGCACCCCCTTACTCGGAAAACTGCTTGATATAAGGACTTTTCCAGCAGAAAAATAAAAAAGTACGGTAGCCCATTGTATCATGGACTACCGCATTTCGTGGTGGGAGAGGGTGGATTCGAACCACCGAAGTCACTGACGACAGATTTACAGTCTGTTCCCTTTGGCCACTCGGGAACTCTCCCATATTCAGTTGCGATGCGCTGATTAAATAGTGGAGCTGGTGGACGGACTCGAACCCCCGACCTGCTGATTACAAATCAGCTGCTCTACCAACTGAGCTACACCAGCGTCTCAACGCTCGTATACTATACCACAACCAGACGGTTTTGTCAACAGTTTTTTGAAATTTTTATTTTTATTCCAAAACGAAAACAAGAAAACAAGACAGTGTCGAACAATTGGTAATGTCGTCAGCTTAAGGAAATTGTAGATTTTAGGGCAATACCGCACAATTGGGGTGTGCGAATTGCGCAGTAAGATTTGTGCGGTGTTGCCAAATTTTGTAAAACATCAAAAAGCGGAAGCCGACTCAACGACTTCCGCCCTTTATTTTTGTCTTATTTAACGCTGTCAACAAGATCGATGAACTCCGAGATTACTTTTGAGGCGGTGTTCTTTCCCCAGGAGATAAGACACCATGTGTCAGTATCGAACTCTTCCTTCTGCTCGCTGTACTGTACGCCAGCCATTACGAAGTTGTTGTCCGGCTCAATATAGCCGATGGCATCGTTCATAAGGTCAAATACAATGATGTTTTCGCCGTACATTTCACGAAGCGACGGATACTTGAAGCCCTTGAGTCCGTCGCCGCCCATGAGAAGCTCACCGTAGGTTTCACCCGGGCAAAGCTCAACAAGAAGCGAATCGCCAAGCTCCATGTAGCCCGATTCCGTAACCGTGTAATACTTGCCGGTTGTCTTATCATAGAGGAAGAAATAATCCGTGATACCCGTCTTGCCGACGATATCCATAAGTACATTTGAAACCTCAATGATGTACTGCTTATGAGCGATATTGAGCATAGGAGCGACCTCGCTCTCGCTTACCGGCTGCCAATCCTTGTACCATGAGCTGTAATTTTCATTGGAGCCGTATTCTGCTTCACCGAGGAAATCGCCGAGGGCGTAATTCATGGTTTTGCACTCTGCCTCGCTCTTTGTCAGACCGAGAATGATATAGCCGATCTCGTGACCGTATCTGACCGTTTCTTCGTATCTTGTAAGGTCGAGTCCGTCGTCAGACACGCCTCGCTGATAGGTGATAGTACCTATGCAGCCCTGAATATAAATGAAGTTATAGCCTGCTTTGTTGACAACCTCCTCAATGTAAGGAACAAAGTCGGCAGAGATAACCGTGTGGCCGTAACCGGAATTCTCCGGGTGTGCGCTGAATGTTGCAATAACCGTGCCCTTTTCGCTCTTGTCGTCGGGAGTGAACATCAGACGGTAAAGGTTGCCGTCAAAAACATACGGAGCGGTTCTGTCACGAAGATAATCGTCCGCAATATCCTTCTTTGCAAGGGTAAGCGTGCCGCCTGTCATGTCGGAATAAGCCGATTTGATGGTTGCCGAGCACTGATCGATTATCTTGTTAAGGAATGTGCGATTAACGCCGCTTTTGATTGGAGCAAGACCGAGATTTGAAAGGAAAAGGTTGCTCAGCACATTGGAAACGGTGTTGTCCCATACGCCCTGGAGGTCGATGCCGCTGTGGGTATGAGTAACGGAAACATTTACGCTGACAATGTTGTTTTTCGCAGCGAAATCCGATACAGCTTCACGAATCAGACGAACATCCGCATTTGCAATGCCGATTGCGTCAAGCACGCAGAATGCAACATTTCCTCTGCCTGTGCCGTCGTTGAGAACGATTGTGCGAACCCAAAGTCCGTCAAAGGTTTCGGTCGTTGTAGCCATAAGGCCGTAGCCGCCCATTGTGTACGGCGTTGTGCCGAAATCGTCGGGGAGGATCGAAGCCTGAGCGTAGCCGAGGTGCCATTTTGCGCCTGCCGCCGGAGCGTCAAGGAATTCCGACATTCCCTTGTAGAAATTGCCGTAGCTGTCGAGGTCAAAATCAGCGTAATCATGAAGCACGGAGGTCTTCGGAATAACGAGTCCGAGAGCCTTGCCGATGATGTTGATGAGAACATTGCTCAGCACATTTATTGCCTTTGCAAGCAGCTTCATGAAAACTGTTTTGACATCTGTTGAGGCGAGCGAGCCGAAAGCGTCGCCGATTTTGTCGAGTGCGTCGGTTGAGCTGCTGTTGACTACCTGAACCTGATTGCCGTTTGCGGCAGCCTCGGCAAGGTACTCTTCAAGAGTCACATTTGATTCAGCAACAATCGGAGTCTCTTCGTTCTTTGCAAATGCGGTTACGCCGATCGGAACGATCAGGCAGATGCAAAGAGCAACCGAGAGAACCGACAAAAGAATTTTTTTCATAACTTCTGTCTCCTTTCGGGAAATTATATTTTTCCTATGATATAGAATTATAACATAGATCCTCAAATTTTACAAATAAAACAATTGCTCGTTTTTTTATTCAAATTGACGAAAGTATACCGCCCAATGCAATTGACTTTTGCGTTCGACAAGAATATAATATAGCTTAGTTTTATCAGTCGGAGGTTTTTGTATATGGATTTTTTAGGCAAAAGGGTTCTTGTCGTCGGACTTGCACGAAGCGGCATGGCGGCAATCAAGGTGCTCAAAAAGCTCGGCGCAGAGGTCACCCTCTCCGAGAGCAAGAAAAAAGAGGATATAAAGGAAATTGATTTTCTCAACGAAAATAATGTTGAAATAGTCGGACAGGAAATGGCGGTTTTTGAGCGTGATTTTGACCTTGTTGTCAAAAATCCGGGCGTGCCGTACAGAAGTCCGATGATGGAGAAGCTTCACGAGCGCAGCATTCCCGTTATCACGGAAATCGAGCTTGCCTATCAGGTTGCGAAGCCTCAGCACTATATTGCAATAACGGGAACGAACGGCAAAACCACGACCTCCACTCTTACATATGAAATTCTTCGCCGTGCTTTTCCGGGCAAGGCTCACCTTTGCGGAAATATCGGCATTCCGCTTTGCGAGATCGTTATGGAAAACGGTCTTATGGAGGAGGGCGGACATTATATCGCTCTCGAAATTTCAAACTTCCAGCTTGTTAATATTGATAAATTCCGTCCGGAGGTTGCAACGATAATCAACCTCACGCCCGATCATATCGACTTCATGGGCGGACTTGATAACTATTACAAGTCCAAGACCGAGGTTTACAGAAACATGGCGGATAACGATGTTTTTCTGCTCAATGCCGATGATCCCGTCGTTAAGGAATACACCGACCGCTATCCCGTGAAATGCGTCAAAGAACGCTTCAGCACCGACGGCGAAAATGCCGACTGTATTGTTAAGGACGGCTATGTTGAGATAAAGGGCGAAAAAATTATTCCGCTCGATGCGATTAAAATTGTCGGCAAGCACAATTTGCAGAATGTTATGATTGCCGTTTCGGCGGCTAAGGCTGTCGGCATTTCAAACGATGTTATTCTTGACGCTGTTTCGGCTTTCAAGGGCGTTGAGCATCGAATTGAATTCGTCCGTGAAATCGGCGGAGTTAAATATTACAACGATTCCAAGGGAACGAACACCGACGCAACGATAACCGCTCTCAAGGCGTTTGACCGTGGAGTGATTCTCCTTGTCGGCGGATTTGAAAAGGGTCTGCCGATGGACGAGATGAAAAAGCACCTCGGCTGTGTAAAGAAGGTTATTGGCTTCGGTGCATGCGGCGCAAGGCTTGTGCATGACCTTGTCGGCGAGGACGGAATTATCGTAACAACGCTTGATGAAGCTGTTGCCGAGGCAAACAAAATTGCCGAAAGCGGCGACACGGTTCTCCTTTCACCAACCACCAGCTCGTTCGATCAGTACACCTGCTTTGAGGAGCGCGGCGACCACTTTAAGAAAATTGTAAATGCGATTTAACCCGAAAGGATCAATATGACAGAAAAAGAGAAATACATCGGCGTTTTCGACTCGGGAATCGGCGGCTTGACCGTCGTCAAAAGCATAGTCGAAACAATGCCGAACGAAAACATAATATACTTCGGCGACACGGCTCATGTGCCCTACGGAACACGCTCCAAGGAGCAGATAATCGAATATGTTCTCAACGATGTGAAATTCCTCAGCCGATTTAACATCAAAGCAATAGTAATTGCCTGCAACACGGCTGATTCGGCGGCGAGGGACAAAATCGAGGAAAAATACAGCGATATTCCCGTTTACGGCGTTGTTGCGCCTGCGTCAAAAAAGTCGGTTGAGCTGTCGAAGAACAAAAAAATCGGCGTGATTGCAACCAACGCAACGGTCAACAGCGGTGCATACGAAAAGACGATACACAGCTTTGACGAAAGCGCACAGGTAATAAGCCTTGCGTGTCCGCTGCTCGTTCCGCTCGTTGAGGAGGGTCGCTTCAAAAAGGGCGACTGCGTTATTGAGGAGGTTTTGCGTGAATACCTCACTCCGCTGAAGGAGCAGGGCATTGACACCCTCGTTCTCGGCTGCACGCACTATCCGTTGCTTTACGATATTATCACCGAGATTATGGGCGACGGCGTGGCGGTCATCAGCTCGTCGGTTGCGGCGGCGGAGGAGCTGAAAAAGGGTCTTGGCGAAAGAGACATCATAAGCGACTCGAAAACAAGCGAACGAAAATATTTCGTCAGCGACAACGCAGAGGACTTTGAAAAGCACGCCTTGATTTTTATGGGCAATGCCCTCGGCGGCACAGTCGAACAGGTTGATATTGAAGAATAAAAAAACGCAGATTGACGGAAATTGCTCCGAAAATCTGCGATTTATTTTTTGTTTGTTAAACCCAAAATGTAATCAGTAGAGGTATTATACAGCCTTGCCAATGCAATCAGTACATCGGTCGGCAGGTCACGATAACCGTTTTCGTACCGGCTGTATTGAGGCTGCTTCATTCCGAGATAATCGGAAACAAATTTTTGCGTATAATCCGAATCCTCTCTCAAATCCCGTATTCTTTGATAATATGCCAATTTGCCCACCTCTTATGAATGCTTAAGGCAACACCGCACACCTCAATTGTGCGGCATTGCTTTAAAGTGATATATAAAATCTCGGCTTTCACTTCGCTCTAATTGAAGTGAACATGATGTTTTACTTTATCAACTCACCGACATAATCGGCATAGATTTTTCCGATAACCTCTGCGCCGCGGTCGTAGGTCGGGTGAACGCCGTCGGCGGAAATTTTTTGCCAATCCTCGTGGCAGATATGTGATGCAAGCAGTCCATCAAGCGGAATGAAGATGTCGGCAAACTCACGGGCAAGCTTTCTTGTGATCTGAATTTTCGGGTCGAGATCTTCACGGAAATAGAGCTTATCCTCGGCAGGAAGCAGGAACTGCTCAATCATAACTATCTTTGCGTTTGTTTTTGCTTTGATTGCTTCAAGAACCGTGCGATATCTCTTTTCAAACTCGGTGTTGTCGAGCCACTCTCTCGTATCGGCTCTGTGCCATGTGTCGTTAACGCCGATAAGAATCGAAACGATATCCGGCTGAATATCAATAAAATCCGATTGCAATCTGTTGACAAGATGAAGCGTTTGATCTCCGCTTATTCCAAGGTCGATGAATTCAAAATCAACTGTCGGGAATTTTTCTTTCAAAAATTCAGCTGCATATTTCGGATATCCGCAGCCAAGGTCGTGCGGGTCTTTACGGTTACGGTCGGCGTCGGTTATGCTGTCACCCTGAAATAAAATCCTCATATAAAATCCTCCGGGCTTATTTTTTTTATTTCAT
>CAVFTC010000073.1:0-9799 GCA_963625295.1 Bacteroides faecis | reverse complement strand
TTTATTTCACGCAGGTCTAAAATCCAGCATCTACCATCTAACATCTATCTTCGTATCGCCGCCGGTCGTATAGTACGATACCGTGATAGACTTTAGATTGTAGACCTGCCACCTTTTTTATTTTATGCCGAATTTGCGAAATAATTCCGCAATGCGTTGCGGTCGCTTGACAGGCTGTACGATTTTTTGTATAATAAAATTGAACAAAAAAAGCAGGAGGTGCATAGAAATGAAGGACACAAAAACCCGGAAAAAGGTAATATGCATAGCTTCGGCTGTCATCGTTGTATGTGTTGCCGCCGTATGCGCATTTGCGTTTTTCCATCAACAGAAGCTTGACGACGAGACGGCAAAGTATGTTGAAGAGCAGATAATTGCTCAGGCTTCCCAAACGGCTTTTCGTGAAGAAAACGATTTTCCCACCGCTTCATACAAGGTTTTAAAGACTCAAAAAAACGGCGACACAAAGGAAATTTACCTTGTCGCATGCTATGAAAACTATGCTGACAAGGACGGCTTGAGCGTGATTTCCGGAAGCTCCTCTCCGCTCGTTTTAACCGTGCAAAAGACGGACAACGGATATGAGCTAAAGGAATATTGGACGCCGGGCATGGGTACTGACTATGAAACGAGCATAAACGAAAAGTTCCCGTCGTCCGTGCGGAGCAAGGCTCTTGACATGGACAGCTATTCAGAGCTTAAGCTGCAAAATCTTCAAAAGGCGGCTGCGCATTTCGGAACAAATACCGATAACACTGCGCAAGACGATACACCGTACACCACCAAAGCCAAATAAAAGGCTCAACGGCTGCGTCATTGCGACGCAGCCGTTTTTTACTAAGGCAATACCGCGCACCCCAATTGTACGGTATTGCCTTAAAAAATAAACTTTATCTTATTCGCTTCTATCTCACGGAGCTTTCCGTCCGTTTTGTTCGATATTGCCGTGCACTCGGTTTCGGGTGTGCGGTATTTTAGAATATAGCTTTCTCCGCTCACTCTTGCCGATTCGGGCACGGTGTAGCACACGGTTTTCAGCACGGAATAAAGGCTGATAAAGGGGCAAAAGCCTTTCGTCTGCTCCGCCGTGCAGTCAAGCGTCATGCCGTCATAGCTGAGCCGGCATTCGCTGTCGTCAACCGTGATTGTCAGACCCTTTATCGGCGAAAGCAATTCGACCGTCATTATTCCCTTGTCGTCGTAATTTATCCTCGCCAAATATTCCGTATCGTTATAGCTTGCACTGACGGTTCCGTTCGGCTTCGACGGAGTGACACACTCTTTTTTCACTTTTTTGCCGCACGAGGGCAGAAAAATCATAATACCGACAAGCAGTACAGCAAGGCTCTTTTTCAAGCTTATCCCCGATTATTCAAAATTTGAAAGAACCTCTGCAATCTCGCCGATCATCTTGGTTGGAGTAACTCCGTGCATGGAGTATTTCTTCTGCACATTGTCTCCGCAAAGTCCGTGTACATATACGCCGGCAATCGTTGCTGACTGCAAGCTCATAGACTGACAAACAAAAGAGGAAATTATACCTGCCAAAACATCACCCGAACCGCCGGTTGCCATTCCTGCGTTACCCGTGCGGTTTATGTACACGCTGCCCGACGGCCCCGCAACGACGGTGTTTGAACCCTTGAGGACGAGTATACAGCCGTATTGAGTTGCAAAATTTCTCGCCGTCTTGACTCTGTTGCTCTGAATTTCTTCAATGCTCAAGCCCGTAAGTCTTGCCATTTCACCCGGATGAGGGGTGAGAATCAGCGGCGCAGAGGTTTCTTTCAATATATTTATATTAAAAGAAACGGCATTTATTCCGTCTGCGTCGAGAATAATCGGCTTTTTTACATTGGCAAGGATTCCGTTGACTATCTGCACCGTGTCCTCGCAAAGACCGAGTCCGCAGCCGAGAAGAACCGCCGTCGATTTTTCGGCAAGCTCAATAATTTTAGGCAGATTGTCTGCCCTTAGAAAGCCGCCGTCGGTTGAGGACATGGGCTTCATCAGCGGCTCGGTAAGCTTCGAGGCGATGGCAGAATATGCCGTTTCGGGGAAAACGCAGTTGACCGTTCCGACGCCGCTTTCGACCGCAGCATTGGCAGCCATGACCGCCGCTCCCTGCATATTGCGGCTGCCGCAAACGCTCAAAAGCTTGCCGAAATCTCCCTTGTTTGCGGTGGGGTTTCTGGGCTTAAAGAAGCGTTTTATCTCGTTATGCTCGGCGGAAACAATAACATCCGAACCGACCGCCTCGTAGCATTTTTCGTCAATTCCGATATCGATCAGCGACACTATTCCGCACTGCTCCGAAGCCGGCTTGAGAATATGAACAGGCTTGTAGCAGGTTATCGCAAGGGTGTAGTCCGCCTTGAAAAAGTCGGATTTTATTTCGCCGCTGTTGCCCTCAAGTCCGCTCGGAATGTCAACGGCAAACTTTTTGGCTCTCGATTTTGCAATATCGCCGAAGAATTGGGATGTTTTTTCGTCGAGCTTGCCGTGAAATCCGATTCCGAAAACGCAGTCAACAATTGCCGCAGCACTCATGCAAGCCGAAACGCACGCATCGTAATTTTGCGTAAGGTCGGAGACCAGCACGGGCTTATCCTCAAGATATGCGTACATGATTTTGGACTCATACGCCGTCGGGTGTCCGTTGGTCAGCACAAGGCGTATTCCGTAGCCCTTGTTGCTGAGATTTTTTGCGATAACGAAGCCGTCGCCGCCGTTCTTGCCCGAGCCGCAGAGCACCGCAACCGTCTTTGTCGCAGAATTCAGTCCGACAATGGTCGAGTGAATTTTTTCGGCGCAGGCATTGCCGGCATTTTCCATCATTTCGACATACGAAAGTCCGTTGACATCCGCATTTTCTTCAATGACACGCATCTGTTCGCAGGTGTAAATGAGCATATTGAGTCTCCTTAAAAATATTTATGGCAACACCGCACAATTGAGGCGCACGCCTTGTTCGCAATCCGCCCACCGCAATTATGCGGTATTGTCTTATCACAAATTCTCCACATACCAATCAATCGCAAGCTTCAAGCCGGAATCAAAATCATAATCCGGGTCGTAGCCGAGCATTTCACGAGCCTTAGATATATCGGCGTTGGAGTGCTTTATGTCGCCGGCTCTGTCCGGACCGAAGCTCGGTTCAATATCCTTGCCGAGCGCACGGGTCAGCGAATGATAGATATCGATCAGATATTCCCGTCCGCCGTAGGCTATGTTGAAGGCGTTGCCTGCCGCCTCGTGGGGCGCAAGACATGCTTTGAGATTCGCCTCGATAACATTCTCAATGTATGTGAAATCTCTCGATTGCATTCCGTCGCCGTTGATCGTCGGCGTTTCATCATTCATGAGCAGCTTGATAAACTTCGGAATCACCGCCGCATAAGCTCCGTCGGGGTCTTGCCGCCTGCCGAACACATTGAAATATCGCAAGCCGTAGGTGTCCAGCCCATAAAGCCTTGTGTAGAGCTTTGCATACTCCTCGTCAACACGCTTTGTCAGCGCATAAGGGGAGAGCAGATTGCCCTCCTGACCCTCGGTTTTCGGCAGGGCAGGGTGGTCGCCGTAAACTGAGGAGCTTGAGGCATAAACAAATTTTTTAACGCCCTGCTGCCTCGCAGCCTCCAACATATTCAGCGTACCCATGATGTTGTTTTTTTCGTAGAAAAGCGGCATTTCAATGCTTCTCGGGACGCTGCCCCATGCCGCCTGATGGAGGATATAGTCAACACCCTCGCACGCCTGCATACAGGTGTCAAGGTCTTTGATATCGCCCTTCATGAATAAATAATTCGGGTTATCCGAAAAAAGGTCTACATTGGCTTGCTTGCCCGTCGAAAGGTCGTCAAGACATCTGACCTTGCAGCCCAAATTCAGTATCGCTTCGCAAAGGTTAGAGCCGATGAAGCCTGCACCGCCCGTTACAAGAAATACAGAATCCTTCGGAAATTTTAGATTTGCGTATCCCATAGTTCCCTTCCCTTTTACAGCCTCCAGTAGCTGAAGCCGATTTTCTCAAATTCGTTTTTATCGTAAATTCCCTTCACATCAAAGAGAACCTTGCTCTTGTTCCTGTCCGAATACATCGCCATAAGCTTTTCCGGAGAATATGCCTTGAAATCGTCGTGGTCAACGGCAACAATGATTGCGTCAAAGCTCTTCGGCTCAATTTCGGTTATAAGCTCGATTCCGTATTCCCTCTTTGCCTCCGCCGCATCTGCCACTGGGTCGTACACGGAGGTGTGGATCTCGTAGGAATTCAGCTCGTCCAATATGTCAACGACCTTTGTGTTCCTTGTGTCGGGGCAGTTGCCCTTGAAGGTAAGGCCGAGCACCAGAATATTTGCATTCTTCACCTTGACATCGGCACGAATCATTTTTTTGACAAGCTCCTTGGCAACATATGCGCCCATTCCGTCGTTTATGCGCCTGCCGGCGAGGATTATTCTTGAATGATAGCCGAGCTGATCCGCCTTATATGTCAGGTAGTAAGGGTCAACGCCGATGCAATGTCCGCCGACAAGACCCGGTTCAAAGTTCAAAAAGTTCCATTTTGTTCCTGCGGCCTTCAGGACGGATTTTGTGTCGATTCCCATCTTGTTAAAAATCATCGAAAGCTCGTTTACAAATGCGATATTTATGTCACGCTGGCTGTTTTCGATAACCTTTGCGGCTTCGGCAACCTTTATGCTCTCGGCACGGTAAACTCCGGCTTCGATGATAAGACCGTAAACCCTTGCAACGGTGTCAAGAGTTTCGTCGTCCATGCCGCTGACGATTTTTACTATATTTTCAAGTCTGTGATTTTTATCGCCGGGATTTATTCTTTCCGGAGAATAGCCTATCTTGAAATCGACGCCGCATTTAAGCCCGGATTCCTTTTCGAGAATCGGAACGCAGATATCCTCGGTCACTCCCGGATAAACCGTCGATTCGTAAACGACGACTGAGCCTTTTGTGAGGTTGCGGCCGAGTATCTCGCTTGCGCCGATGACGGGGGACAGATCCGGAACTTTATCCGAGCGAACCGGAGTGGGCACGGCAACAATATGGAATTTCGCTTCCCTCAGACAAGTTTCGTCGCTCGTGAAATCCACGCTGCACTCCTTGACGGCGTCATCGCCTGCCTCCTTGGTAGGGTCATTGCCGCTGATGTAGGTTTCGATTTTTTTGTCGTTTATATCAAATCCGATGACATCAACCTTTTTGGAAAAAGCGACGGCAATGGGCAGCCCGACATAGCCGAGCCCCACCAACGAGAGCTTTTCTTTTCTGTTGACAATTTTATCATATAAATCCATTTTGCAGACCTCCGGTAAATTCGGACGATTGCCGATCATATCTATCTAATTATATCATTCCCACTGCTTTTGTGCAAGAAAAAATGCAGTTTTTGCAGCTTGTCAGAAATATAATCAAGCAAGGCGTGCGCCTTAATTGTGCGGTGTTGCCTTAGGCCATCGCAAGCTTTCGTGCTTCGATATAGAGATCAATGTCATGAATGATATAGTTTGTGCCGGTGGTGTGAAGCGCCTCGTAGCAGGCGTACAGATAATCCCATACGCGATATTTACTGAACAGCTCATCAAGCTGTCTGCCGGTCAGCTTCTTTGCGTATTTGTACTGCTCGGCACTGAAAATCATAAATTCACCTTGCCTTGACATATTTATCCCTCCTCCGGAATGGAAAACTTACCTGTCTTCTTTTCTTCATCAAACATGTTAAACAGGGTCAATGGGCTGAAATGCCAAAGCTTCGTTTCTTCCTGCTCCAGCAACGCATAAACCTGGGTGCGATAAAACTCTTGGGCGGCATTTACCTCATCATAAGGATAATTTTCCGTAATGAAATGTATTACCTCCGGCACAATCAGTCCGATTACCGCACTGAATTTTTCTTCACTCATAGCATTTCCTCCTCTGGGACTGTACCGATAAATTTCAGATAGGACAGCGCTTTATCCGATGAAATCACGAGCTGGTCATACAGCTTTTTGATTTTCAATGCCTCCAGCGTCTGTTCTTTCGTAAGAACACCGGTAGTATAAAGTATAAAGGTAGTATACACATCATCGTTGGCTACAGGACCGAAGATAAAATCGTAATTTTCTCCGGTGTAATTTCCGGAACGGTTGTCAGATACATAATTGAGCCAAGCTTCATCCGGCTTATCAAAGCGCAGTACAGAGCATTCGGAAAATGCTTTTGACTCATCAATCTCATATATACTGACGCACCTTGTTCCTTCTTGACGCCGACGGGTTACCTTATCCGCAAAGCCAATTGCCTGAGCTTTATTTGTGGTTGTATAAAAGCCAAACCCGAAGTCCAAAAAACGATTTTGGTGAACCAGCTTCGGTTCGGAAACAATCACATTGCTTCCATGATATACAATCATAGCTTACCCTCCAATACTTTATCTGCAATATTTTTCTCGTCTTGCAGAGAACAGATCATCGCTTCAATATGTTTTCTTTTCTCGATTTGTTCCCGCACAGCCTCAACCTCCTGTCGACCGACATATTTTGATATAACTTTCTTACCGTCACGGTATTTCAAATAATAATAAGTCTTTCCACCGCTATTCTTTTCTGAAATCGTCCCTTTCGGAAGCAGCGAAAGCTCTGCCTCATATTGGGCAAGCATATTCTCAATGCGCTGCCGTTCCTGCATTACAGTGTGCAGTAGCAGATTCATTTAATCACCTCTGACTATATTATACACAACAAATCAAGAAATATCAACGGTATGTTGTGTAATTCAGGAAAAAATTAGAATTCGTTGCAAAAGGGCAAATTTTATGTTATTATAAATTACAGAATAAGAGCGGAGGCACGAAAATGAGCAATAACATTCCGATAAAAACAAGAGCCGTCGGCGGATTTGACAAAAAGCAGGTGGACGAATATCTTGAAGCGCTTGCCGCCGAATACGAAAAAGCGGTTGCAAAAGAGGATATTGCGAAGCTTCGTGACGAGATAAGCGAGCTGAGGAAAACGGCCTGCGAGAAGGACAGGAAAATTTCCGAGCTTAACGGCAAGCTTCGGGAGCTTGAAAAAAGCAACGGAGATAAGCCCGATTTCGACAATCTCAGCAGCTCGGCGAAAAAATTTATCGACGCACACAACGAGGTCGTCCGCATTGCCGACGAAACGAGCAAATACATAAATTCGACGGAGAGTAAGCTCCCGGCACTGCTGAAAAATCTTTCAACAGCAACAAAAAGTATTGACCGCCTGAATAAGGAGCTTTCGGAGATTGAAAATCAGCTTGATTCCATTGAGGTTACTCCGCCGCTTGAATTCGAGGCTTCGGCAAACGAACCCGAGGAGTTCAATATTTTCGATCAGGATTTTGACAATTAAGGCAATGAGCTGTGATGATTTTTGCGTTTCATCACAGCCCAAATTGTTTTATTCGTTGTCTTTTTTAGCTTTCTTTGCGATAACTGCCACGCCGGCAATTATAACCGCAAGCACTATCAGCGCCGCCGCTGCGACAATTACGATTTTCTTCTTATCGGTTGTTTTGGTGTCAGAACTGCCGTCGGTACTCTCGGATACGGATTCGGCAGCGGTTGTGGTTGTTTCTTCACTCGTTTCGGAGCTGCCTGCCGTTGTTGTGACCGTGGTGGTTTCGCCCGCCTTTGTCGCAGAGCCTGTCTTTTCAACGGCTGTGCCGACTTGACCCGATGCGGCCGAGGTCTTTACCTCCGAAGAGCCGCCGATTTGAACGGTTTTGACATCGACAGTGATAACGCTGTCCGCCGTACTGCCGCTGACTCCGCAGTTTGAAACCTTGAGCTTTACATCGTCCGCTTTAAGCTTGTCGGCGGAAGTCTTTTTCAGCGTGAGCGTCAAAAGATCCTTGCCGTTAACAGCCTTAAAGCCGGTTATTGAAGCAAATGTGAATTTTACCGGGTTCGTGTCCTTGTTGAAGGACATTATTACGGTATCGCCGAGATCTGAGTTTAAATCGTTGGCGTAAATTTTAAAGTTCCTCAGTCCTGCGCCCGTTGCGCACTTTTCAACGCTCAGCCTTTTGGAAAGCTCAACCTCAAAATCGAGACAGTTGAAAGCCGCTCCGCCCTCGTAGTCGATTGAAACGACCGCCTTTGTGTCGCTTTCCGAAACAACATCGACGGAAAATGTTGCGCTTTCGGCAGCAAGGACGGGCAGACACAGGCAGAAAACCGTTGCGACTGCGATAAAGATCGAAATTATTTTTTTCATGTTAATTACCTCCGTTTGACCGATTAAACGATTTTTGTTGCGTTAGTCATTATGGAGAGTATAACACAAAATAAAACTTTTTTCAACAGTCATATCTTTGGCTATTTTGCACAAGTTAAGATACAATTTTTTGTTTACTTTTCAATATTGACTATTTATAATAACTGCAATAGTATATTTGGAGGGTTGATTATGAAACAGCAAGGTAAATTTAAACTTAATCAGGTAGTTTTGGCGGCACTTTTTGCTGCGTTGACGACCGTTTTGACCTATTATGTCAAGGTTCCGAGTGTAAACGGGTATATGCACATCGGAGATTCCATGATTTATCTTTGTGCAAGTATTCTCCCGACTCCGCTTGCCGCACTTTCGGCAGGCATAGGCGCAGCTCTTTCCGACGCAGTCGGTGGCTACACGATGTATATTATTCCGACATTTATCATTAAGGCACTTCTCGTACTGTGCTTTACACATACAGCAAAGACGATCCTTTGCAAAAGGAATATAATCGCCGTTTTTGCCGCAGCCGCCATCACAATGGTGGGCTACTACATAGCCGAGGTCATTATCCTTGCGCTTTCTTCTCCGGTCGGTTTTGCGGAATATATTTTCAGCGTTCCGTCGTGGGTCAGCGCACTGAATACTCTCCCCGGCAACGCAATTCAGGCAGGTTCAAGCGGAGTGCTCTATATCGTGCTTTCCGCTGCTCTCGACAGGGCAAAAATTAAAGACAGAATAAGGAAGAATTAAAATGGCCGATATTGTTTACACTTATGGGGACAGCGTATATATGAACATAACCAACAAATGCCCCTGTTCCTGCGTTTTTTGCATCAGGAGCAACGGCGACGGACTCGGCTCTGCCGATTCGCTATGGTTGAAGAAAGATCCGACGCTTGAGGAAATTGAGAATGAAATCAATAAATTTGATTTTTCCCCGTATTCGGAGGTTGTTTTCTGCGGCTACGGCGAACCGACGCAGGCACTTAACAATCTTATTTCAAGCGCAAGGTATCTCAAGGAGAAGCTCGGACTGAAAATTCGGCTCAACTCAAACGGCTTGAGCGACCTTATCAACGGCAAGGAAACCGCAAAGCTGCTGGAGGGCGTTATTGATTCCATCTCGATCAGCCTCAATGCGCCGAATGCAAAGCGCTATCAGGAGGTCAGCCGTTCACGCTTCGGCGAGGAGGCTTTTCCGGCTTTGCTGAAATTTGCAAATGACTGTAAAAAATATATCCCTAAGGTTAAATTCACCGTCGTTGATGTTATAACCGAGGATGAGATCGCCGAATGTCAAAAAATTGCCGACGATATGGGAATTCCCCTCAGAGTCAGAGCATGGATAAAGTAAAGGAAACACCGTGTCTTGCATGATTGCAAAGCACGGTGTTTTTATTGCCTTAGTTTCTTTTCGATATTGCCTTAAGGCAACACCGCACAAATCGAGGCGCACGCCTTGTTCGGTAACCGCTGATTAAACCATAGCACAATTCTCAGCGGCTATTTTGCCGTCGAAAACGCCAAAAATACTCGTTAATACATAGAGTATT
>CAVFTC010000072.1:0-9807 GCA_963625295.1 Bacteroides faecis | reverse complement strand
CTTGGAGCTACTGGTCGGACTCGAACCGACGACCTGCTCATTACGAATGAGCTGCTCTACCAACTGAGCCACAGTAGCATCTGATGAAATTGTCAACGAATGATATTTTAATATATTTCGGAGGAAAAAGCAATAGTTTTTTGCAAAAAAGTTTATTTTATTTCATTTGTGCGGCACTGAGCTAACATCTGCGTCCGTATTGACAGCGATGTTATAATTTTTTCAAGGAGGTATTGCAATGAACAAGCTTGAACTGCGTAAAAAATGCAGAGACATTATCAACAACACACCTCCCGAAAAGCTCAAAAAATGGGGCAAAGAAATATCCTCCGTTGTTCTTAGTTCCGACGAATGGAAAAATGCCGAGGTCGTGTTCGTTTTTGTTTCCTTAAAGAACGAGATTGACACCTCTACCCTGCTGCTCGGCGCACTCGGGAGCGGCAAGCGGCTTTGCGTTCCGAGGATAACGGGCGACGGCGTGATGGAAGCCGTTGAAATCAAAAAGCTCTCGGAGCTTAAAAGCGGAAAATTCGGAATTCCCGAGCCGATAAAAGACTGTCCGAGTGTAAATAAAGAACAAATCGATCTTATTCTCCTCCCCTGCCTCGCCGCAGACGAAAGTGGAAGCAGGCTCGGAAAGGGCGGCGGATTTTATGACCGGTTTTGTGAGAAAACAGACTGCCGAAAAATCATACTCTGCCCCGAAGCATTGATGATGAAAAACGGAGAAATTATAATGCAAAAGCATGATGTTGCCGCCGACGCCGTGGCAACGCAAACAAGGATGATAAAAGCGAGGAAGCAAGCATGGATATAAAGAAAAAAATTGAAAGATCCGTTACGAACACCGTTCAGTTCTTTTTAAACGGACTTTCACAAAGCGCAACCGACAAAGACGGTGAAGAAAAAACCGTCACGCAGGGTATGCCGTCGCTCCTGCGGCGTGCGGCGGCGGAGGGCGCAGTTCTGCTCGAAAACAACGGAGTTCTTCCGCTGCGGGACAAGACAAGGGTCGCTCTTTTCGGCATAACGGGATACGAATGTCATTATGTCGGCTACGGCTCTGGCGGAGATGTCAACAAGCCGTATGCCGTCAGCTTTGCCGACGGTATCGACTCCTGCGACAGGCTGGAGCTTGACAAAACGCTCGAAAAAACATACAGGGAATGGAACGCAAAGAACCCCATCAACAACGGCTTTTGGGGGCACTGGCCTTTTTATTTTCCGGAAATGCCGCTTGACGAAACGACGGTAAAAACAGCAAAATCGCAAAACGACATCGCCGTTGCGGTCATCGGTCGAGCCGCCGGCGAAAGCAGAGATTGCAAGCCGATAAAGGGTAGCTACTACCTCGCCGACGATGAAATCGCCATGCTTGACGCAGTAACAGCCGAATTTGAAAATGTCGTAATTTTGCTGAACATCGGCGGAATTTTCGACATGAGCTTCATTGAGAAATACAAGAACAAGCTCGGCGCAGTGCTCGTTGTTTGGCAGGGCGGCATGGAGAGCGGAAACGCCGCAGCGGATCTGCTCTGCGGAAAGGCTTCACCGAGCGGCCGCCTGACCGACACGGTAGCCAAACGCCTTGAGAATTATCCCTCCTCCGCAAACTTCGGCGGTAAGGATTATAACGAGTACAAAGAGGATATTTATGTCGGCTACAGATACTTTGAAACCTTTGCCAAGAGCAAGGTCGTATATCCGTTCGGCTACGGTCTTGGGTACACGGAGTTTGAAATTCTGCCGAATTCCGTTGAAAAATCGGAGGATAAATTTATCTTCAATATCACCGTCAAAAACACGGGTAGCGCAAGCGGAAAAGAGGTCGTTCAGCTTTATTTAAGCAAGCCGTGCGGCACTCTCGGAAATCCGGAAAAGATTCTTGTCGCCTTCTCGAAAACAAAAGAATTGACGCCGAAGGAAAGTGTAACGCTTGAGCTGACGGTTGAAAAGGAGCAGCTTTCCTCATACGATGAAGCCAAGAGCGCATACATAATCGAAAAGGGCGAATACGAATTTTTCGTCGGCAGAAATGTACGGGAAACCAAGTCGGTTTTCACCCTTGAGCAAGGCGACGACGAAATTATCCGCCAATGCGTTCAGGCGGCTGCACCGGTCGAAAAGCTTGAGGTTATGAGAGCATATGAGCATAACGGCAAACGGTGCTTTAAAAACGCAAAGGTCAGAACAAGAGAATATGACCTTGCCGAACGAATCCTTGAAAATATGCCGACTGCAATTCCGCAGACAGGCGACAATGGCTTTAAGCTTTACGATGTAAAAAGCGGGAAAATCACCATGCGGCAATTCATCGCCCAGCTGACCGACACGGAGCTTGAAGCAATTTCAAGGGGCGACTATGTGATGAACAGCGCACTCGGAGTAAAGGGTAACGCCGGAGTTTTCGGCGGAGTTTTGCCCTCGCTGAGAGAAAAAGGCATCGAACCTGTCACAACAACGGACGGACCTTCCGGAATACGGCTTGCGGCAAGCTGCTCGCTTCTGCCGATAGGAACTCTGCTTGCCTGTACCTTTGACCCTGAGCTTGTCGAGGAGGTATATTCCGCAATCGGCGGAGAAATGCTTGCCAAAGGCTCCGATGTTCTCCTTGCGCCCGGAATGAACATACACCGCAACCCGCTTTGCGGAAGAAACTTTGAATACTACAGCGAAGATCCGTATCTGACAGGCAAGATCGCCGCCGCTGCAGTCAGAGGTATCCAGTCACACGGCGTGTCGGCGTGCCCCAAGCACTTCGCCTGCAACAATCAGGAAGCCCGACGCAACATGAACGATTCCCGCCTTTCAGAGCGTGCGCTGAGAGAGATTTATCTCAAGGGCTTTGAAATCTGCGTCAAAGAGGCAAAGCCGAGAAATATTATGACCTCATACAATAAAATAAACTCTGTCTACGGCCATTATAACTACGACCTTTGCACAACGATTCTGCGAAACGAATGGGGCTACAAGGGCAATGTCATCACCGACTGGTGGATGAAAAGCGGAAAAAGCCCCGAATTCCCGTTGGTCAGGGATCAGGCGTACCGTGTCAGAGCACAGGTCGATGTTCTCATGCCCGGCGGAGGACGGCTGCCTATCCGCCAGCCTGACGGAACTCTGCTTAAAAATCTCAATAAGGCCGGCGGAATAACTCTCGGCGAGCTTCAACGAACCGCTTGCAATGTTTTGTCCGTTTTATTAGTGAGCAAAGATGACAAACCGCATGTGTAATAATTGTGCAACTATCCAAAATTTTCGATTGTTGGCATTATAAATTTGATTTTATGTAATTGTTTTGTTAGAATATAAGAGAAACCATCAGTGGTATTGCCTTAACGGCACAATAAATTTTTTGGGAGAGTATGTGCATGAAAAGAGTATTTTCCGTACTGTTTGCGATAGTTCTTGTTATCGGCTGTTTACCCATAACATCCTTCGCAGTCACTACATATGACAAAAACGGTGACGCCGTGTATTTCAGCGAGGATTATGCGCAGGTCGGCGTACCGATCAGCGTAAAAACAACGGTAGACGGCAGCAAGGAGCTTATTTATAAATGGTACATAAACGGCAGCGAAATTGTCAATTCGGGCAACAGCTACACTCCGGTCGAGGCAGACCTCGAATGTATGCTGACCGCCGAAGCCTACAGTGCCGACGGCGAAAAGGTCGGTGCGGTAAATATGTTCATTAGCAAGCTGCCCGTTATCTATATCGAAACGGAAAACAGAGAGCCGATCAAGTCGAAGGACACGGTTTTGAAGGCTCATATGAAGCTTCAGGGCAATTCGGAGTTCAACGACGCTTCGGTTCTCTATGACGGCGAAACAGAAATAAAGGGCAGAGGCAACTCCACCTGGCTTGCCGCAAAAAAGCCCTACAAGCTCAAGCTTGACACAAAATCCGATTTGCTCGGCATGGGCAAGAACAAGCATTGGGTCTTGCTCTCCAATCCTTATGACAGATCCCTTTTGAGGAACAAGCTCATATATGACCTTGCGGATGACATGGGCATCAACAGCATGAGCTCACAGTGGGTCGATGTTGTTCTCAACGGTGAGGTCGTCGGCAACTATCTGCTCTGCGAGCATGTGCGCATCGGCAGCACCCGTGTCGATATCACCGACTGGGACGAAATTGCCGAGGATGCGGCAAAGGCAATATACAAGGCAAACAAAGACTCCATGAGCAAGGAAGAGCGTGACGAGCTGGCGGAGCTTATGGAATCGAACATGAACTGGGTAACCGACGGTACGATTACATACAAAGGAAACACCTACACGGTTTCGGATTACTACGAGCTGCCGAGCACGAACGGTGGATACCTGCTTGAATGCTTCGGACTGGATCAGCCGTATTTCCTCTCCGGCAGCGGCTTCGGAATCTGCGTAAGCAAGCCCGAAGGCATCGGAAAGAGTATGCTCAGCGAAATACAAACATATTATTCCGCCTTTGAGAAAGCGACTCAGGCTAAAGATTTCTGCGCCGAATATAACGGTCAAAAGGTAAGATATTCCGACCTTGCCGACGCCGAATCCTTTGCCAAGGGATTTTTGCTGAATGAAATTTTCCAGAATCAGGATTTTCTTCGAGCCAGCACATATATGTATAAGGACATCGACGGGAAGCTTTTCTACGGCCCTGTTTGGGACATGGATATGACCGCCGACAACTCCTCCAATGTTTATTCGCACAACAAATGGGTATGCTTCGCAAGGGGCAACATCATGCAAATGCTCAGAGATCCGGCATTTCTCAAGATTGTATACGACACATACAGGGAATACCGCTATACTGCCATTGCCGACCTAGTCAAGCCGAACGGAGATTTTGACAGTGCCGTTGACCTTATCGGCGAATCCGGAGCAGCCAACGATATGCTTTGGGGCAACTACGGAGACTTTGAGACTTACTCTGAAAACTTCCGCCTTTGGCTCAGCCGCAGACTTGACTGGATCGACAATCAGACGAAAAGCTTCGGCGCTTTTTATGCTTCGGTCAACGGAAGTGCGCTGAACAATTCCGGCAACACGACACTCAAGCTTGACGGCTCTCAGCTCAAAATTACGATGAACAACACCGCTATTGTAACATGCAAGGTGCTCGTAAACGGCGTTGAAAAGCAGTCCCTGAGCTATTCGGCTGAAAGCGTTATTGATCTCGGTGCTCTTGACGAGGGCAGCGTTGTAAGCGTCATAAGCTATGACGAAAGCGACAGCTACCTCGGAATGTCTACCGTGACGAACTACAGCGAGCCAACCGGACTGAAAATAACAAAAGCTCCGTCCAAAACCGTATACAATTCGGGCGACGCAATCGAGCTTGACGGACTTGAGCTTAAGGCTGTTTACTCCGACGGATCGCAAAAGGTCGTTCAGCCCGAAGCTGTGCTTTCATATGTTTCGGATTGCATGGGTGCACAAAATCCCGTTTATAACAAGATAACCGAAGAAATAGGCAGCACATATATCTCTTTGAGATACCGTGGCGCTAAGGTTGATTTTAAAGTAACCGTTACACCCTCGGATGACATTCAAACGGTTGAAAAGCTTATCGACAGGCTTCCGCAAAGCAACCTTGAGGACAATCTTGATGTGATTTTTGACGCAAAGCAGCGTTACGATGCACTCAGCACAGCCGCAAAGGCTAAGGTTTCCAATGCGTCCGTGCTTGAAGCGACCATGAAAAAGATCGACGAGCTTTCCGAGAATAGCGACACTCCGATCCTCGGCTGCTATCTTGACCGTCTCGGACGGGCTGCGCAGAAAAACAAGGTTGTGGTTATCACAAAGGGTCAGCCGAATAAAATCAGATTTTTCCTCGGCGGCAGCACGACCACCATTCCCGTTGCAAACCGTGATTATTGCATCGCCGAAAAGCAGGTTGCAGGCTACAACATAATGACGATACCTTATTATCTCACCGGCGACAATATTGAAGTCGGCGCATACTACAACCACATTCAAAAGGGTCAGTTCTATACTTTTAATGTTAAAAAGGCTATCGAAAATCGCAGCCAGATGATCAAAACGCTGAAATACGAAAAATCCTTAGCGTCCGTCAACAGCTTGGCAACGCTGAGCTTCACCACAAGCTCTCGGGTCGAAAAAATCTCGGCGGTATGCGACGGTATGGAATTTACGCAGGATGTAAATAACGGTTCGGCGGAGCTTGAAATGTGCTTTACCGATATCGGCACTCGCAGCATTGACATCAGCTATTATGCCGACAGCGAATGGCATTTTTACGATACGATTTCAATTTATGTCAGAGACGAATCCATCACCAATCATCAGCTTGTGCTCGAATATCCGAGTGCTACGGCGTATGATGAGGCTCAGATAACCGCAGCTACGCCCTCCTACGCTTCCTCGGTCAGACTGATTTCCGACAGTGAAACAATTGACCTTACTCCCGTTGTCAAAAACGGGCTGAAAACATGGAGCGGCAAGGTTGAAATGACGCAAAGCAAGAGCTTCAAGGTCTATGTTGACTACCAAAACATCGGCAGAACGATTGAGATAGAAAAGCTCGACAAGCTCGTTATCGAAAACGGAAAGCTCATCGAATGCCGTGTTAAGAGCGGAAAAATCGACATTCCGTTCGGCGTGACCGCCATCGGCGACGGTGCGCTCGACGGATTCACGGGAACAATCTGCTGCTACAAAAACTCAGCGGCACACAAATATGCCGAGGCTAACGGAATCGACTATATCAACTACGGCTGTAAAATCAATGCGCCGGAGGAGCTTGAAATGAACGCCGGCGAGGTTTTCGTTCCGGAGTGCGTCGCCGACCCGCTGATTGCGCCCGATTTCAAAATAACAACAAGCTCAAGCGATCCTTCATCGGTCGCCGCCACCTCCGACGGCTTCAAGGCAATAAAGCCCGGCTACGCAAGGGTCACCTTAAGCTGCACCGACGGCACTGCCTTGCAGATAAAGGTCACCGTCAACGGCGGCTGCAGGAAGGGCGACATCAACGGCGACGGAAAAATAAATTCCTTCGACGCCCTCCTTGCTCTCAGAAATTCCGTACAGCTCAACGAGCTGACAGCGGAGCAAACGGCAGCAGCCGACATCAACAGCGACAGCGTTGTCAATTCGCACGATGCATTGCTGATTCTCCAAATTTCAACCTCTCAAAAATCCATTTGGGACTTTGTATAAACCGATCAAAAAGAGGCAGCCTGTCAGTTGGGCTGCCTCTTTTGTGCTAAAGAACCTGCCCACCGCAAAAGCAGTGAGCAGGTTTTTTCTTTATGTTTCTCAGTCGATTTCAACTGAGATTTTCTGATTGTTTCTGTTGGCCGCCGAGCGCATGACCGTGCGGATAGCCTTGGCAATTCTGCCCTGCTTGCCGATAACACGACCCATGTCGTCAGCTGCAACATGAAGATGGTAAACTACAACGCCGTCCTCGTCAACATCGTCAACGGTTACATTTACCGCATCGGGATTGCTTACAAGTCCCTTTGCAATCTGTACCAATAATTCGTTCATCATTGTTACCTCGTTTGATTATTTAACAATACCGCTCTTCTTGAGAAGATCCTTAACGGTATCGGTCGGCTGTGCGCCGTTTGCAAGCCACTTTGCAGCTGCTTCTGCGTCGATCTTGATCTCTGCGGGGTTCTTCATCGGATCGTATGTGCCGATCTCCTCGATGAATCTGCCGTCACGGGGATACTTTGAATCCGCAACAACAACACGATAGAACGGTGCTTTCTTTGCGCCCATACGGCGAAGTCTGATTTTAACCATTGTAAAATTCCTCCAAAAAAAATATAAATAATATATCAATCACGCAAGTGATAAGTGCGTGTTTGAAAGCTTAAACATTAAATCCCTTGAGCTGTGAAAGGTCGGGGCGGCCTCTTCTGCGCTTCTTACCCTTACCGTTCATCTGCTTGAACATTTTTTGCATTTGCTTGTGCTGAGTGAGAAGTCTGTTGACCGCTTCAACATCCTGACCCGAGCCTGCCGCAATTCTCTTTTTGCGTGAGGGATTGATTATCTCGGGCTTCTCACGCTCCTGCGGAGTCATGGATTCGATTATTGCACGGACTCGGTCAAACTGACGCTCATCAATGTCAATATCCTTTATCTGCTTCTCAACGCCGGGGATAAGCGAAAGGGTGTCCTTTATCGAGCCCATACGGCGAATCTGCGCCAGCTGGTCAAGCAGGTCGTTCATATCAAACTTGTTCTGCTTAAGTCTTCTCTCAAGCTCCATCGCCTTCTTCTCGTCAAGAGCCATTTCGGCCTTCTCGATAAGGGAAAGCATATCGCCCATGCCAAGGATTCTTGAAGCCATTCGATCGGGGTGGAAGGTATCAAGATCGGTAAGCTTCTCACCGACGCCGACGAACTTTATCGGCTTGCCCGTAACGGCTCTGGTAGAAAGCGCCGCACCGCCTCTGGTGTCGCCGTCCAACTTCGTAAGAACGATACCGTCAATACCGAGTGCATCGTTGAACGATGTTGCAACATTGACTGCGTCCTGACCGGTCATTGCGTCAACGACAAGCAGTATCTCATGCGGCTTGACCTCCGCCTTGATGTTTTTCAGCTCGGCCATAAGCTCCTCGTCAATGTGCAAACGACCTGCCGTATCGAGGAAAACATAGTCGTAGCCGTGATCCTTGGCGAGCTTTATGGCTTCCTTGGCAATCTCAACGGGGTTGGTCTGACCCATTTCAAAAACAGGAACTCCAATGCTTTCACCGACAACCTGAAGCTGCTTGATAGCGGCGGGACGGTAAATATCGCAGGCGGCAAGGAGAGGTCTGTGACCCTCGTTCTTGAGCATCAACGCAATCTTTGCGCTGTGGGTCGTTTTACCCGAGCCTTGAAGACCGCACATCATAACGACTGTCGGAGGGTGATTGGCGACCGCAAGGCGAGCCTTTGTTCCGCCCATAAGCTCGGTCAGCTCTTCGTTAACTATTTTAATAACCATCTGCGCCGGAGTAAGGCTTTCCATAACCTGCTCTCCGACAGCTCTTTTGGTGACCTTTTCGGTAAAGTCCTTGGCAACCTTGTAGTTAACATCCGCCTCAAGCAGAGCCAGACGAACCTCACGCATTGCGCTTCGTACATCCGCTTCGGTCAGCGAGCCTTTGCTTTTCAGTCGTTGAAAAGCGGCTTCAAGTCTTTCAGAAAGACCGTCAAATGCCATTCGGCACACCACCTTATTTTAAGAATAATCCTCCGCAAGGAGCATTCCGGCAACGGCTTTGATCTTCGCCGTCGCATCATTGATCTCCTTGGAAAGAGTGTTTTTGCGGTTAAAATCGGCGATTTCGTCGGAAACCTCGATGATCTCGCTCAAACCGCTTTTCATATTTTCAAATCGGGCAACCAGTCCCAGGCGGTTTTCCATGGTTACAAGCTGGCTTTCGGCACGCTTGATGGCGTCACGCACTCCCTGACGGGTTATGCCCTCGTTGGCTGCGATTTCGGCAAGTGAGAGGTCGTCATTGTAGTAATAGCTGATGAATGTCCGTTGCTTTTCGGTCAGCAGATCGCCGTAAAAATCAAGCAAAAGGGTTATGTCAAGATTTTTACTCATCTCACTCGTCCTCTCAAAAGAATGCCTGTAAAGTTTTTTTCTTTACAGGCATGTATTATACATTATGCAGCTTGCGTTGTCAAGTGTTTTTGTGGAAAAATATAATTTAACCTTTTGCGTTTATCATTATATTTTTAAGGCGATACCGCACAATTTAGGTGTGCGGTATTGCCTTAAGGCAACACCTCACAAATTGAGGCGCACGCCTTGCTTGAATCTGTTTCCGTCATG
>CAVFTC010000071.1:0-10319 GCA_963625295.1 Bacteroides faecis | reverse complement strand
TGAATCTGTTTCCGTCATGCTGCACAAAAATTCCTTGACTTGCGTCAGCAAGCCTGCAAAATTTTTGTACAACCTGACGAAAAATCTTACTGCGCAATTCGCACACCCCAATTGTGCGGTATTGCCTTAATAATTAACTACCCTGATTGTCGAAATGACGGTCACGCCCTCAATTTCGCCAAGCTTTGCTCTGAGTGTGCCCTCCTTGTCCTCCGGAGTAACGAATGCGAATTCGTCCTCGGGAGCGTTCTCCCTTGAAAGAACCTTGATGTCGCCGAAAAGCTTTTTTGCCTTATTCAGCGCACATTCCTTACAGCCCGTTGCACGAACATAGAGCGCAGTTTCAACCTCGTTATGATCGACGAGCGAACCGTCAACCGCCTTATCCCAGCTTATGCCCTTGTTGTGTCCTATGTTCTGCGCACAGTCGATAATATCGCCAACAACAGCGCTTGCCGTAGCCATTTTGCCTGCGCCCTGTCCGTAGAAAGCGACATCGCCGACAGCATTTCCCCGAACAAGAACGGAATTGAACACTCCGTTTACGCCGGAAAGAATGCTTGAAGCTGAAACAAATGCGGGCGAAACCATTGCAGAAATCTTATCGCCGACCTTTTTCGCTCTTCCGAGGAGCTTGATTACACCGCCCCATGAGCGTGCATACTCAACATCCTCAAGCGTGATCTTGGTTATTCCCTCGGTATAGACCGACTTGGGATAAACATGCTCACCAAAGCAGAGGGCGGCAAGGATACAGATCTTGCGGCACGCATCAAAGCCTTCGATATCGGCGGTCGGATCTTTCTCGGCGTAACCGTTATCCTGAGCCAGCTTGAGGGCGTCCTCAAAGCTCATCGAATCGAATATCATCTTTGTAAGAATAAAGTTCGTCGTGCCGTTGAGTATACCGGCAACCTCTGTTATATCATTTGCGGCAAGGCACTGAATGATCGGGCGCAGAACGGGAATTCCGCCGCCGACGCTTGCCTCAAACATAAAGTTTACATTGTTCTCCTTTGCCAGCTCAAGCAGGATATCGCCCTTTTCGGCAACAAGCTCCTTGTTTGAGGTGACAACGGATTTGCCCGCCTTCAGGCAAGACGAGACAAATTCAAAGGCAGGGTGAAGTCCGCCCATTGCTTCTGCGACGATTTTAACATCGCCATCGTTAAGAATGATATTGAAATCGTCAATTACCTTGTTCTCGTTTTTATCGCCGGGGAACTTTCTGAGGTCAAGAATATACTTGACATTTATTTTCTCGCCGGCTGTTTTATTTGTAATTTTTCGTTCGTTGAGAGAAACGACCTCCGCCACTCCCGAACCGACAACACCGTAGCCCAAAATAGCTATGTCCATTGTTTTCAACTCCCTGATACTTCCGTTTGACTGCCGATTATATCTAATCGACCGCATTAACCAATTTAGTTTATCATAAAAGAGACAAATAATAAAGTCTTTTTTAAAATTTTTTTCATTTTTTATTTGCATTATTCGCTTTTATGGTATAATATATTCAGTACAATGTATTTCGGGAGTGATAGCATCTGATGGATAAGGTTGAATTCAGACGAAAAAAGATAATCAACATCGTCTATTATGCCATTGTTTTGGGCTTGGCTTATTTGTTTTTAAAATATTGCTTTTCGATGTTTTCTCCGTTTCTGATAGCATTCTTCATTGCGATAATCGTTCAAAGACCGACAAATTTTATCACACAAAAAACAAAAATCAAAAAGAGTATAACCGCAACGGTTCTCGTTCTGCTGCTGTATCTCTTGCTTGCGGCGCTGATTTCGCTTATCGGGGTCAAGTGTGTTGACGGAATCAAAAGCCTGATAAGCTTTGTTCAGGGCAAGCTGACCGACATACCGACGCTGATTGAAAACATCAAAAATTGGTCGCTGAACACAATACGATTTTTGCCGGACAGCATCGAAAGCAGAGCTTCAAACTCCATGATTCCCTTCTTTGACGCTCTCAAGGAAAAGAGTGCAACGGAAATTGCCGGAATCATCATGGACAAGGCATCAAACGGTGAAAAATTCTCTCTTTCCAGCCTTTCGACTCCGCTCAGCGGACTTTGGAGCACGGCGAAGCAGATACCGTCCGTCTTTGTCGCCGTCATGATAGCGATAGTTTCCTCATGCTTCATGGCAGTCGATTACGACCGAGTTGTCAAGTTCATCAAAAGTCAAATTTCCGAAGAAAACGAAATGAAGCTTTCTGCAACAAAAAGAATCGTGTTCAAATCGCTCGGCAAGCTTATAAAGTCCTATATACTTATAATCTGTATAACAGGTCTTGAAATTTTCGTAGGATTGAATTTTCTCACCCTCATCGGAATCTACAATGACGGCAATATCCTTGCGCTTTCGTTGATAATCGCCGTGCTGGACATTCTTCCCGTTATCGGAACGGGCACATTCATGGTTCCGTGGGCGCTTTACAGCCTGATTACCGGCAAGGTCGGACTTGCGATCGGACTGTTCGTTGTCTACGCAATAATCTATGTTGTCAGACAGATTATTGAGCCGAAGATCGTCGGCGGAACGGTTGATTTGCCGCCCTTTGTAACTCTTATGGGCATGTACATCGGTTCTCAGCTTTTCGGCGTTATCGGTATCTTCCTTGTGCCGATTCTTATAATCATCATCAAGCTGCTCAATGACGAGGGCATAGTTCACATCTGGAAGAAGAACGACGCCTTCGACGACGAAGTCCCCTCCGATCCCAAAATCAATCTCCCGAAGCTGTCGTTTTTGAAGAAAAATAAAAAATAAAGGCAATACCGCACAAATTGAGGCGCACGCCTAAAATAATAAAGAGGTCGTTTTTGCGGCCTCTTTTTTCTATTCTTTTATTCTTTTACCGTGTGTTTACGGTGATTTTTATCCAAAAGCTCAGTCGGTCTTTTTCACGGCGCAGATAAATTCCGACAGCTTAATCTGTTCCTCATCGTCAAGGAGCTGAATTGCAGACAAAAGATAGGGATTGACCTTGTTCCTCTGCTCGGCAAAAAAATCCTGTATAGATATATCAAGAGCAAAGCAAATATACGAAAGCATTTCGACGGTTGGATTCTTTTTATTCATTTCAAGGTCACGCAGATAGCTTTGTGATATTCCGGCGAGATTGGCCAGCTTATTTGTGCTCATATTCTTTCTTTCCCTTAGCTCAACTATTCTTTTTCCAATATCCATCAAATCACCTCGTATATTATAATAATCGTTATTGCGAAAAATAATTATTCTACTCCCCTGTAAAGCAAACCACGGGTGAAATCGCCGTGGGGCTTTTTCGAGCCTTTGACATAGTCCTGAATCACGAGCGATATTTTATCTTTGCTTTCGTTTGTGAAATAGAGGAGCATGAAGTCCATGTTTCTTATCTCGCTGAGCCTGTCCGCCATATATATGGGAACGCTGTTGAGAATTTCGCTGCAGCCCGAGCGGCAGTCGATTGGGAATTCAATTTCCCTTCGGTCGGTCAGCTTGCCGGTGCGCTTACATTCGGCGCAGGATTTGCCGTTTTTCTGCGGACAGTTTCTCGTCAGCATCAGTGGCAGTCTGCCGTAGGCAAAAACACCCCTCGGAGCGTCTCCGCCGATTGCCTGAGCCTGAGCCAAGGTCAGCTCGGGCGAAAGCAGAATTTTGTTTATTCCCATGCCCTCAAGCGTTTTGACCGAGAGCGAATTGAATACATTTGAGCCGATAAAGGCATTCGGCTTAAGCCCTGCCTTTTGAATCAGCACAATTCCGTCAAGAGTGCCTGCCCACGCTTCGGTTATTCCGAATCCCTTTGCGCTTTTCAGCTTTTCAAGAATTATTTCATCATTTGAAAAAATTCCTCTCGGCACTTCAACGCTGACTCTAAGCGATTTTTTTACCCTCTGCTCATCGCCGAGCGGCACAATAACCTGCTCTATATAATCCCAATTTTCGGGTATATTTTCAACATCGGCAAAGCGGCATATAAGCCGTTTTTTGCCCGGGCTGTGCGGCTGTATTTTAACATATTCGGGCGTGAAACTCTTTGCCGGGGATTTGCTCTCGTCAAGCTTTTCAATGACCTCACGGCGAAGCTTGTTAAGCTCAGAAACGGGAATAAAAAGTCCGTCGTCAAGCTCGATGTCAATTTCTCCGCATACAAATCTTGTTCCACCGACCTTGGAAAGCTGATTCTGAACCGATTCAGCGGTAGTCGCTTTGTTCATTGCAGGCTGAGGAATCTCACCCTCGGCGAAAGCATTTTTCGTTCCCGCTCTTGCGGCAAGCGATATCGGCTCGCCCTTTATGGCAGTAAACGCAAAATCAACAACGGTATCCGCTTTTTCTTTTTCATAGAGCTTTTCGAGCTTTTTCAGAACTCCCGACGCCGCCGTAACATCGTCCTTGCGGCGAATTCCGAACATATCATAGCCGAGCCTGTTTTTGTAGTAACCGTCCGTAAAGCCCGAGCGTGAAAAAACCGAGCGCAAATCGTCCCGAAGCTCGTTGTCCGTCACTCCGTCAACGCTGTTGCGGCAAGCCTTGACCGCAGCTGCAACATATTCCGGTCGCTTCATTCGTCCCTCAATCTTGAATGAGCAAACGCCCATTTCCGCCATTTCCGTTATGTAATCAATAAGGGATAAATCCTTTAAGCTGAGGTCATGCCCCGTTCCGTTTTCGACCGAGAAAGGCAGCCGACACGGCTGAGCGCAAGCTCCCCTGTTTCCGCTTCGTGAGCCGAGAACCGCACTGAAAAGGCATTGCCCCGAAACGCACATACAAAGTGCGCCGTGTACAAAGCATTCAAGCTCAATCGGCGAATTCTCGCAGAGCTTTTTGATTTCTTCCTTTGACAATTCACGGGGCAGAACAGCACGGGTAAAGCCGAGCCTTTTAAGTCTTTTCAGCCCTGCGGCGGTTTGAACCGACATCTGAGTTGAGGCGTGGAGCGGCATATCGGGCGCAGTTCTGTGAACGAGTTCGGCAAGTCCGATATCCTGGACGATTATTGCGTCAACACCCGAGTCACACGCAAGCTTGACCGCCTCCTGCGCCTTTTCAAGCTCGCCATCCGAAACAAGCGTGTTGAGCGTAAGGTGAACCTTCACATTGTGCTTGTGGCAATATGCAACGGCTTCTTTAAGCTGTTCATCGTCAAAATTTTCCGCACTTCTTCTGGCATTGAGGCCTTTTATGCCGAGATAAACGGCGTCGGCTCCGCTGCGAACTGCGGCAATAAGCGCCTGTGGCGAACCGGCAGGCGCAAGAATTTCAGGCTTTATCATAACATTTCCTTTTCTTCAAGACTGCGGCGAATGCTTCTGAGATCCCTTGTCATGCGCTCAGCCTCACGGCGAGCCATTTCGGCCTCGGTTTTTGCCTTTGCGGCATCCTCCATGTACATCTGAATCTGCGACTTGAGGAAATCATTTGATTTTTCCGCCTGTCTGAGCCTGTCGGCATAGTCAAGGGCGCTGAGAACTGCCGCCTGAACCTGAGAAAGTCTCGGGTGGTCGTGGATAAGACCCACGATTTCATCGTCAAGATCCTCACCGAGATTTTTCATGTAGGCGATCTCCTCGTCGGTCGTGATATAATAATCCAGTCCTCCGATCGTGAGTCTGACTTTGTTTTTTCCCATAACTGTACCTCCGCAGAATAATTGTGTATAGCTTCGTTAATAAATATATTATACTATAAATTTCGTTTTCGATAAAGAGTTTTTTCGTATTTTTTTGACATTATTTTTTTATCAGCCTTTAATCACCTCTGCAGTTTTTCGCCATTGCATTGAGTATAGCTCTATATTTTGTTCAAAATTTATATTTATTTTTCTGTTTCATCTAAATATCAAATATTTTTCGTTGATTTGCATAAAATACGGGGTTTAAATTCGTATAAGCAAATTCAAATAGGGTGTTGTATTTTTCTGAGAAATGGTATAAAATAAAATAAGCAAACACAAGTCAGGAGGCTTTTTATGAATTATAAACTTACAAAAAAGGAAGCAAAGGAGCTTATTGTCAATAAGCTTTCCCACTTCTACGGCGTTTCGCCTGAGGAAGCTACCTATGAGCATTACTATAAGGCGATCGCTCTGATTCTGCGTGACATGATGATGCAGGGCAGGAAGGAATTCCACAACGAGGCAAAAAAAGCGGATTCAAAAAAAATCTACTATCTTTGCATGGAATTTCTCATGGGTCGTTCGCTCAAGAACAATCTTTTTAACCTCAACCTTACCAAAACCATGGAATCCGCTCTCAAGGATTTCGGCATAAAGCTCGACAAGCTCTATGACTGCGAACCGGACGCAGGTCTCGGTAACGGCGGTCTTGGCAGACTTGCCGCCTGCTACCTTGACGGTCTTGCAAGTCAGGGCTATTACGCAAAGGGCTATTCGATTCTTTACGAATACGGCATTTTTAAGCAGAAGCTTGTTGACGGCTGGCAGACTGAACTGCCCGATTTTTGGCTTCCCGGCGGAGATGTATGGCTTGTTCCCCGTGACGAGGAAGCGGTAGACATTCTCTTTGAGGGCTGGGTTGACGAGAGCTGGGACAATCAGTACCACCATGTTGAACAGCGTGACTGCAATAAGGTAAAGGCCATTCCCTATGATATGTATGTTTCCGGCAAGGACGGAAAGGGCATCAGCGTTCTCCGCCTTTGGAGCGCAAAGGCACCCGGACTTGACATGGATATGTTCAATCAGGGCGATTACATGCGTGCAATGGAGCAAAACGCAATGGCAGAGGTCATCAGCAAGGTTCTTTATCCATCCGATAACCACCCGGAGGGAAAGAGTCTTCGTCTGCGCCAGCAATATTTCCTTGTTTCCGCTTCGATTCAGGATATCATCAACAATCACCTGAGAATTTTCGGCACGGTTGAAAATCTTGCCGACAAAATAGCAATTCACATCAACGATACACACCCGACCCTCGCAATTCCGGAGCTGATGAGAATCCTCCTTGACGATTGCGGCTACGGCTGGGACGAGGCATGGAGCATTGTCACAAACACCGTCGCTTACACCAACCACACCGTTATGGCCGAGGCTCTTGAGTGCTGGCCTGAGGATCTGTTCAAGCGGCTTCTTCCGAGAATTTATGAAATCACTAAAGAGATCGACAACCGCTTCCGCAGCTATGTATGGAACGCAACGGGCGACGCAGACAAGGTTGAGCGCATGGCAATCGTTTCAAACGGCGTTATCAGAATGGCGAATATGTCCGTTGCAGGCTCACATTGCGTAAACGGCGTTTCCGCTCTCCATTCCGAGATTCTCAAGGAAAGCGTTTTCAAGGATTTCTATTCGCTCACTCCCGACAAGTTCACGAATGTTACAAACGGCATAGCGCATCGCCGCTGGCTCTGTCAGTCGAACCCGGAGCTTACAAAGCTTATCACCGAGCTTATCGGCAGCGGCTTTGTCTATAACGGCGACGAGCTGGAGAAGCTCAAGCCCTATGCAACCGACGCCGAGGTTTTGAAAAAAATCGAAAAAATCAAGCTTCACAACAAGGAAAGGCTTGCAGAGCTTGTTGAAAAATCAAACGGCATTGAGCTTGACCCGACCTCAATTTTTGATGTTCAGGTCAAGAGACTGCATGAATACAAGCGTCAGCACCTCAACGCCTTCCACATTCTTTCAAGATACCTTGCAATCAAGGAAAATCCCGACGGAGATTTCACTCCGCACACCTACATCTTTGCCGCAAAGGCCGCTCCCGGCTACTTCATGGCGAAGAAGATCATCAGCTTCATCTGCTCTCTCGGAGAGCTTATCAACAACGATCCCGATGTCAAAGGCCGCCTGAAGGTTGTTTATCTTGAGGATTACAATGTCTCAATGGCAGAAAACCTCATGCCTGCCGCCGACATCAGCGAGCAGATTTCGCTCTCAGGAACGGAAGCGAGCGGAACGGGCAACATGAAGCTCATGATAAACGGTGCGATTACGCTCGGCACAATGGACGGCGCAAATGTTGAAATACACGAGGCTGTCGGCGACGACAACATCATCATCTTCGGCATGAGCACCCCGGAGGTAAACGAGCTGAAGCGTGTCGGCTACAATCCGATGAATTATTATCAGAACAATGCGGATATCCGCAAGGTTGTTGATTTCATCAACGGCGGAATAAACGGCAAGGTGTTCCCGGAAATCGGCGGCACCATCACACATCACGACCCGTACATGGTTCTTGCGGATTTTGCCGACTATAAAGCGGCTCAGGCTAAGGCTGAAAAGCTCTTCGCCGACAGAGAAGTATGGAACAGAATGTCGCTGATGAATATTGCCGGAGCAGGACGCTTTGCCTGCGACAGAGCAATCAACGACTACGCCCGTGACATCTGGCACACAAAGCCTCTCAGAAAATAAAGGCAACACCCACAGACTTCATGCGACTTGAAGCTGTGGGTGTTTTTATGCTTATAAAAGACTTTCGTCAGTTGTCAATTTCTGGCATAAACTCTGATGAGTCCCTCGTCATTGACGATCATTTTATATCCGGCGTCAATATACGGCTGCTCGATCTCCTTCTCTTTTACCGAGGTCGTACCTCTGAGGTCAAGAACGACATAATCCGTATCGACCGAATTGTGATAATACTGCTCATAGATGACCTTGCGCTGCGAAAGCTTCGGTATGAAAAATGTCGAAGCCGTTACGCTCGCATCTTCGGGAATTTCTTCAAGCACCTCGGTTATTCTCGCATAAGCCTGCTTGTTTACGCTGTAGCTCAGCGTGTAATTCACGATTCTCGGATACATCAGCGAAAGCGTGACAACGAGTCCCATAACCGCTGCCGAGATGGTCATATACACGCCCTTGCGCCTGCCGATTTCATTCAAATTGATGACGGAGGCATAGAAAAGAAATGCGGTTATGCCGAAGGAATACTGCTTGCCGAGATCGCATTGATAGTAGTAAATCGACAGAAGGTTTATCAGCAGCGGACAAACAAGAATCAGCCTTGAAAATTTCTTTGTCGCAAAAGGGAGCATTGCCAGCGGCAGGAAAAGCTGCAGGAAATATATCAGCTTTCCGCCGTCGGTTGCCGAAGTCCTGAAAAGCTCGTTAAATACAAGCATCGGAGTTTTGAAAACCGTTATGACAACTCCCAAAAGTCCCCCATTCTGAGGCATGAGATTTGAAAATCGGTTCGACATTATTCCCTCGCCGAAATGTGAAATATACAACACGGCGCAGCCGAAATAGACAAGCGAAAGCGCCATCAGGGCAATACCCTTTTTGCAGTCCTTTTTTGCAACAAGAATATAAAACGCAAAGATGAAAACATAGGCGAACGCTTCTTCCTTTACCATCAGAACAAGAAACGCAAAAATAAACATCGGAATTCTTTTGTTCGCTTCATAGAAAAAGAACATCCATAAAAGCAGCGGAAGAATGAAGCAGTTTTCGTGAAAATCATAAATGCAGCCGAAGCAAATTGCCGGATAGGAGCAATATGCAACCGTTAAAAAGAACCTTACCGTTGTGTGAAGCTTATATTTTTTCATCAAAAGCCAAAGCGGAACAGCACCGCTCATGAGCAGAACCACCTGCGCAATTTGCAGGGTTATTTCTGACGGAAAGATATAATAGACCGGCAAAAGCAGATAAAGAATCGGGGAAAAATGCACCGCAAAATGCGAAAGCAGGGTATCCCTCTCGCAGGTAGAAAGCGGACGGAAGCTCTCCTTGAGGTTATAGTAAATATTGCAGAATATGCCGAAGTCGAAGTTCGGCGCAGTGTAGATCAAAACACGCAAAACAACTATCGCACAAATAAACACCGTCAAAACAACACTTACGCCTATTGAGCTGATAAGTCCGGCCTTCGGTTCAAGGTTGATTTCAAGCCCGGCGAGATACGCATATCTTGCGGCAAGAAAAATCAGCACCGAAAAGCCTAAAATAACATATTGATTCTGCACCTTCATTGACGCTTCAATCGCCAAAAGACACGCAGAAGCAAGCACGCAAATCGGCACGGTTCTGCCGCTGTCAAAAAAATATCCTGCGGCGGTTTGGGCAGCAAAGAGAACAATAAACAACGCAAGAGCAACAAAAAAGTTTATTGACTGAAAAAGAGTTGCGGTTATCGAATCTCCCGATCCAAAAAAGAAAAGAATTGCACCCATGAAAAACCACGACGAAAAAAGCTTTGCAAGAAAATCCTTGCTTATCGCCGAAACTATTTTGTTTTCTTTAATTTTCATATTTTTTCCGCATTCCTTTCTAAGGCAATACCGCACAATTTAGGTGTGCGGATTGCGCAGTAAGATTTTTCGTCAGGTTGTACAAAAATTTTG
>CAVFTC010000070.1:9973-10553 GCA_963625295.1 Bacteroides faecis | reverse complement strand
AGGTGTGCGGATTGCGCAGTAAGATTTTTCGTCAGGTTGTACAAAAATTTTGCAGGCTTGCTGGCGCAAGTCAAGAAATTTTTGTGCAGCATGACGGAAACAGATTCAAGCAAGGCGTGCGCCTCAATTTGTGAGGTGTTGCCTATATTTTTCAACGAGGGTGATGCGTGTGAATATAAAGGAAAAGACAACAGAGCTGCGTGACGATTTGCGGCTTTACTGGAAAAAGCCGCCGATGGGTCGGTATATGTCTTTTAAAGAGATTGTGTCGCTCGCAGTTGGCGGCCTTGGAATCCAATTCGTCGTTTTCTGTGCGCAGAACATGATAATAAGCATCGGCAACACGCTGATAAGCAACACCATCGGTATTGCGCCGAAGCCACTATATGTAATTTATATTCTCAGCGTAATTCTCAGCTTTCCGCTGACTGCGCTCAGGGGAAAAATTATCGACTCGTCAAAGAGTAAAAAGGGGCGCTACCGTCCGTTTATTCTTTCAATGGGACTGCCGACGGCGATTTTGGCAATCGGATTTGTTTTCATGCCGTATGAACGAATGTCAATGCTTGCAAAATGTATC
>CAVFTC010000070.1:1051-9963 GCA_963625295.1 Bacteroides faecis | reverse complement strand
TGTATCACCGTTTTACTTTACAACATCGGCTTGCAGTTCTTTTATATGTTCTATTATGATGTTGATACCAGCATAATCAATGTTCTTTCGCCGAACACCTTTGAACGAAGCGATGTAACATCAATAAAATCCGTTGTCAATTCATTTGCACCGACCTTGGGCAATATTATTCTTCCGCTTGTAGCCAGAGCCGTTACGGGAGAAAACACTCTTGTTGATATCAGAATTTACAGAGCTTTCTATCCGCCGATGATAATTTTCGGCTTCTTCCTTGGACTGCTTGTTTATTTTAACACTGAGGAAAAAATCGTTCAGGCCAAAACACATACGGTTAAAATCAAATTTACCGACGCATTCCGTGCTGTTATTCGCAACAAATATTTTTGGATAATTTCATTGGCGGGCTGGATAGGCTTCCTTGAAAATGCCGTTCAGAATATTATGGACTGGCTCTACAGCTATCAGGACGCTTGCAGTCCTGCGGAATATTCGCTGATCGTAACGATAAGGGGCAACGCTTCGCTTTGGCCGATGCTGTTTATTCCGTTCCTTATCCGTGCGCTCGGCAAAAGGAAGCTCCTTGTTGTCAGCAATATTATAAATGTTATTTTCATTGTTCTTATGCTGCCGATAATTCGAGTCGGCGATCCGTCGCAGATCATATGGCCGCTGATGTTCTGCTTCTTCTTCAACTATATGGCGGCATATGCGGTAACGCTTTTGACCCCGGGCGTAAACGGAGATATCAGAGACTATCAGCAATATATAACGGGTGAGCGAATCGACGGAATGTTCGTTGCCGTCGGCGCAATCGGCAGCATCGTCACACTCATCACAAACGCTGCGCTTCCCGAGCTTTATGACCGTTCAGGACTTAACGAGGAGGTTGCAAAAAGTCTTGGCTTTGACGGAAGCAATGTCTACGAGGTTCTCTCCGATCCGTGGTATTTCAAGAACATTTGCAGCGTGCTTATTATTGCCGCAACCGTCGGTGCAACGCTGAATGTTATTCCGTATTTCTTCTATGACCTGACCGAGATCAAGCAGAAGGCGATGGTTACGGTGCTCAAGATCAGAGCGTTGTTTGAGGACTACGGCAACGAGGTTCTTTCCGACGCTGCGCTTGTTGAAGCGATCGATATTATCGAGGAAGCAAAAATTTATCACGATAAAAAGCTTATAAAGCCGACAAAGGATGAAATAAAAAAAGCGAAGAAAAGCAAAGATAAATCGGCTGTTAAGCAAGCTAAGGAAAGCTATAAGCTTCAAAAGGAAGAGAACGAAAAAATCGAGATCGCTCAGTATGTTGTCAAAGAAATAAATAAATTTGAAACCGAAGCGGTCAAGGCTCAGCTTGAGCAGGCGAAGAAGATTTACGCCGCAGGACTTGAGGGACTTTATACGCTTGAGATTCCGTCGATTAAGGCGGCAAAGGCCATGCCGAAAACGACTGAGGACGAGAAGGAGCTGCGACGCAATGCGATAAACAGGGTACGAATGATTAAGGATTCCAAAAAGGTTTTGGCGAAAAATTATGCCGACGGAATCGAAAAATTCGATGTTAAGGTTTTTGAACAGCTTTTTGAAAAAGAGGATGAGCTTGACGCTCAAATTAAGTCGGCTGTCAATGAGCTGAGAGCTGCGGCGAAGGCGAAAAACAAAACCGCCGAGAAAGAAGCTGACGAGAGAATTAAAGCTCTCCGAAAAAATCGCAGCGAGATTCGCAAAAAGATTAAAATCGCAACCGACGAAAATTCAATTTACACCCGTGCGGCAAAGCCGTATATTGAGGCAGAAAAGCTTTTGAAGCAGCGTGAAAATTACCTTCATTATGAGGACATAAAGTCCCGCTATGAGGAGTCGAAAAAGCGCAACGACGAGGAAATCCGACGCCGCATTGCCGAGGAGGAAGAGCTTAAGGCGAAGCGGAAGGAATATGCGGCAAAGGCCAAGGAGCGTCGCAGAAGCAAAGGAGGCAAAAATGGATAAGCTTACGGTTAAAGGCACACGAATAGTCGATTCGCACGGCCGTGAAAGAATTCTGACCGGACTCAATGTGTGCGATAAGGGCAGATATATCGAAGGTCAACGACGGATTTACGGCGAGCAGTGGAAAAAAGGACTTGCCGCCGACATGAAGGCTCACGGAATGGATCTTGTCCGTCTCGGAATAACCTGGGACGCAATCGAACCCGAACCGGGCGAATATAACGAAGAATATCTTGATTTTATCGGCGATATTCTTGACGAATGCAAGGAATCGGGAGTTTATGTTTATCTCGATATGCATCAGGATCTTTTCTCCGGCACGGAGCTTAACTGCGGCGACGGTGCGCCGAAATGGGCAACGCTGACCGGTAAATACAAATATCAGCCGACAAAAATTGTTTGGGCTGAGGGCTATTTCTGGGGCAGAGCGGTTCACAGTGCGTTCGATTCGTTCTGGAATGACGCCGAGGTCAACGGCAAGGGCGTGCAGGTTTGGTTTGAAGAAATGTGGACGCACATTATAAAAAAATTCGGCGAGCATCCGTCTGTTATAGGCTTTGATTTTTTCAACGAACCTTTCCCGGGCAAGAGCGGCGGAAAAGCCTTTCGTGAGGTAATCGGCCGGCTCATTTCAACAACAGCTTTGGATAAAACGATATCAAAGAAAAAGCTTATCGAGCTTGCAACAAAGAGCGACGATCCGGCGAGAGTGCTCGACCTTTACACCGGCAAGCACCTTAGAAAAATCACAAGCGCAGCCGACGATATCATCAAAACCTTTGACACAAAAAAATATTTTCCGTTTATCAATAAGATGACGAGAGCGACGAGAAAATGCGGCAGCGAAAAGTTTGTTTTTCTTGAAAACAGCTACTATTCCAATCTCGGAATCCCTTATTCGTGCCCACGGCCGATTCTTTCGGGTAAGACGGAGAACAACATCATTTTTTCACCGCACGCCTATGATTTTATGGTGGACACCCCGTCGTATAAATACGCAAGCAATGACCGTGTCGGCTCGATTTTTGCCGAGCACAGACGCTCACAGCAGCGGCTCGGAGTTCCCGTTATAGTCGGAGAATGGGGCGGCTTCACGGAGGGCGACGAATGGTTTCCGCATATTGAATTTTTGCTTGAACTTTTTGATTCGTACAAGTGGAGCAACACCTATTGGACCTACTTTGACGGATTCACGGATACCGAGGTTTACAAAAAGGTTCTCACCCGTCCGCACCCCGTGGCTGTCACGGGCGAGATCGAAAGCTATGGCTATGACCGTGAAAATAAGGAGTTTCATCTCAGCTTCGTTCAGCGTGAGGAGACAAAAGCAAAGACGGAAATTTTTGTTCCGTCCGTGCCGAAATATGCCGAGCTTGACGGCGAAGAAATTGCTATAAAGCGCAAAGGAATTTTCAGAATTTCTACTGTACCCGGCGAGCATAAAATTAAAATAATTTTCAAATAAAAAGAAACAACTTTCCTGAAAAATTGTAGGAAAGTTGTTTCTTTTTTACCACATGTTATCCGAATTTTCGCAGAAGGCGACCATGTCCTTAATTTCAAGAACTGTGCCGTCGTCGAGAGTGACGGTGCCGTTCCATTTGCCGAAAACCTGATGGCAAATGTTGCCTATGAAGATAACTCTTGATTTTGTATAGTTATCGTAGAACGGAGTCATTGTCATTTCAAAGCGACCGTCGGACGAGGTGAATTTCCACGGCTTCATCCAGTCGTTTTCGTCCTTTTCGAGATAGATTTCACCGATTTTGTGAGCCTTGCCGTTGAGAAAAAGCGTATTCTCGGTAGCGGCGCTCATATCGCCGAAGCCCCAGCCGATTTCAAATCCGAAAATGTCGCCGTTTTCAAGCTGTGTGCTGCCGTTGCCCCAGTACCAGTTGGTGTGGTACGGCCAAACGCCTCGTCCCCAGTCGAGAACGCAGAACGAATCCGACGGGTCAAATTCGACCGTCAAATCGCCGATTTTAACCGTTCCCGTTACGGGCATACAATTTATTTTTTGATTGTAATAGAATTTTTTACTGTCTCTGTCGCCGAACGGAAGCGCCATTGCAAGGTATTCGTGATTGGGGAACATATCCATTGAAATATCAACCGTGAACGGCTTGCCCTTTGTTCGTCCGCTGAATTGAATCGTGCGCTGCGTTTCAGTCACATTGACATCAAGGTTGAATCCGAGCCTGTGGCGTGAAAAGGTCTGCGGAGACATAGCCGTTTCGGAAAGCCCGAATTTGCCGAAGGTCAGCAGTCTAAGCGAGACTGCGCTGTAGCTTTCGCCGGTCTGCATATCAAAGAGCGTAACATTTGCCGCTCCGCCGAGCGAGATATCCGCCATTGTGACCTGCATAACATAGCGGCTGTTGGATATTTGATAAAAATCCCATTCCTTGATACGGGTCTTGTTCGCTTTAATTGCGCTTCGGTCGTATTGATAAAGCTCAGTGAAGCAATAGCCGGGTTGAGTGAGACTGCCGTCCTCTTTGAGCAGAGGAGTTGGCTCAGTTATTTTTACCTGTCCCGTTTCGTCGATTGCCGAGGTATAGAAAATCGTGCTCATTGCGATAATTATCGTCAGAATAAATGAAGTTAACCTGATAACTTTATTCTTCATCGGATTTCCTCCTTTAAAAGTTCTTTTCCCTGTTTTCCTGTCATGTGCTCAATGTTTATTCTTATCATGCAAAGTATGTCGAATTCACGCTCAACCTCCGACGGAACTTTGTCAAGAAAATCCGGACAGTATTTTTCGGCGAATGCGGTCACGGCTTTTCGCATTTCGCTCTCGTCCGTCATGATTTCCGCCCTGCCGAAGGCGATAACACTTTTGAAAAGCGTTGTGAATTTTTCCTGAAGAATGTCGTCACGGTCAACGACGCAGAACGAAACCTTTTGCTCATTTTTGATTGCGTCGAGCTTGTGACCGGTCTTGGCGCAGTGGAGATAAATTTTGCCGTCCGTGTAGTAATAATTTATCGGCACGGTATAGGGGTAGCCGTCGTCACCCAAAACGGCAAGCACGCCTGTTTGGCCCTGAACGAGAATTTTCTCGCATTCTTCTTTTGTCAGCTGTTGCTTGATTCGTCTCATTTCTCTGAACAAGAAATCACCCTCCTTTTAATGCTTCCCAGAACCTGACCGATGCTGTCCCTGAAAACGAGGTCGGCGTTCGAGTCAAGATCGGTTTTACCTTTATTTATCAGAACAATGTGCGAGCCTCTGAAATAGCGGATATACATCGCCGCAGGGTAAACGGCAAGCGATGTGCCGCCGATGATGAGCAGCTCTGCCGTTGAGATTTCGCCGATCGCTTTTTCAACTACGCTTTCGTTGAGAGGCTCTTCATAAAGAACGACCTCGGGGCGGACAAGTCCGCCGCATTTTTCGCAGCGAGGAACCTTGCCCTTGAGCGTTTTTAGCTTGTCGAGCGGATAGGGCCTGCCGCACTCCATGCAATAGTGAACCGCCGTTGTTCCGTGCAGCTCAAGCACATTTTTGCTGCCTGCCTTTTGGTGTAGTCCGTCAATGTTCTGCGTTATGACGGAGGAGAGCTTGCCCTTTTTCTCCATGTCGGCAAGCACGATGTGCGCCGTGTTCGGCTCAACGGTTAGTTCAAGAAAATATTTGTAATAGAAGTCGTAGAAAATGTCGGGCTTCGCAACAAAAAAGCTGTGGCTTAAAATTGTCTCGGGCGAAACCCCGTATTCACGCACGGTGTTGTAAAGCCCGTCCTCGCTTCGGTAGTCCTTGACGCCGCTCTCGGTCGAAACTCCTGCGCCGCCGAAGAACACGGTCTTGGACGAATTGTTTATCAGCTCGGCAAATTTAAGGAGATTTTTGTTATCCATGTCGGTCACCCCTTTTTCCGAATTATAACATAATTGTAAAAAAAATTCAAATGTATTGAGATTTTTCTTTTGATGAGTTATAATAAATTGACAGATTATATCCGCAAAGGGGGAATTATGTGAGCGGAGAAAAACTAAACAATAAATTTCACTGGGGATTTGCGCTTATTCTTGTTACGATATTTCAGGTGTTAACGGGAACGGTGGTCATTACCACCAACGGCTTCAACAGCACTTTGTTTGCGGTTTACGCAGGCTATATTGTTGTTGAATGGCTGTATTTTGTCTGCGCCTCAATTTTCTGTGGGCAAAACAACTTTGAGCTTGAAATAATCGGCTTCCTTTTCTCGGGGATCGGGCTGACAAATGTTGCAACGGTCGATAACGATTATGCAATCAAGCAGATTGCCGCCATTGGGCTTGGGCTTTTCCTTTTTATATTTATGCTCATCGTTATGCGACGGACGGATATTGTCACAAAGCTGCGAATGCCGGTTGCGGTTGCGGCGGTGCTCCTGCTTGTGGCAAATCTTGCCCTTGCGACATACACCAACGGTGCGTTGAATTGGATAACGATCGGCAGTATGTCGGTTCAGCCGTCGGAATTCGTTAAGCTTGCGTTCATCTTTGTCGGAGCTGCTTCGTTGGACAAGCTTCAAAATGCACGCAGCCTTACAAAATACCTTATATTCTCCTCCGGCTGCATCGGTGCGCTTTTCCTCATGAAGGATTTCGGAACGGCGTTGATCTTCTTCTTTACCTTTATAATAATCGCATTCATGCGCTCGGGCGATGTGAGAACCATCGCGCTCGTTTGCGTTGCTGCGCTTCTCGGCGCAATAATGATCGCTTATTTCAAGCCCCATGTTGCCGCACGCTTCAAGGCGTACAGGCATATTTGGGAGCTTATCAATGACGAGGGAATGCAGCAGACGAGAACGCTTATTTATTCCGCAAGCGGCGGTTTGTTCGGACTCGGTATCGGCAAGGGCGAGCTTAGGAATGTTGTTTTTGCTTCGACCGACCTTGCGTTTGGAATGATATGTGAGGAATGGGGAATGATCGTTGGACTGACGATAGTTATTACATATGCTTTCATACTTCTCTACGCAATAAAGGTTGCAAGGAACACCCGTTCGGCTTTTTATGCGATAACGGCTTGTGCCGCAGCGGGACTTCTGCTGTTCCAAACAAGCTTGAATATTTTCGGCGTAACGGATATTTTGCCGTTCACGGGAGTTACGCTTCCGTTTATCAGTCGAGGAGGCTCAAGCGTTATCTCGTCGTGGGGTATGCTTGCTCTGATTAAGTCGGCGGATATCAGAACCTATCCGAAGCTTTCCAAGACCATACTTCCCGACCATCCGCTTTATCCTGACAATATAATGATCGGCAAGCGGCCGAAGCGCAAGGTATATGTTCCGCCGGTCATCGAGCAGCCTGTCAGGGTCAAAAGCTCGGCAGCGGACGTTCCCGTAAGTCGAAGGAGAACATCTCAGACTGGCAGGGGCGATGTTCCGATAAGCAGGAGCAGAACCTCATCGGCTCAAGGCTCAAGGGATATTCCGATATCACGGAAAAAATCCGGGAACGGGAGGTCTAAATAAATGAGAAATACAACAAGAAGAGCCTTCGTTCTTTATTTTGTAATCGTCGCTTTCTTCGGCGGACTCGGATTCATGATGTATAATTTTTATGTTCACGGCTCGGAGTGGACATCGAATCTTGTCAATCAGCACATCTACAAAAACGGCGAAATTTCCAGCGCAGGCACGATCTATGACTGCAACGGAACGAAGCTTGTTTATTCCGAGGACGGAGTCAGAATTTATAACGACGACAAAACCGTTCGCAAGGCAATGCTTCATGCCGTAGGCGACAATTCATCATTCATCGCAACGGGCGTTCAGTATGTTTACAGCTCAAAGCTTTCGGGCTACGACTTCGTAAACGGAGTGTATAACCTGAAAAAATATAACAGAGGCAACGATATCAACCTGACCCTTGATTCCGATATTTGCAAAACGGCTTATGAGGCGATGGACGGCAGAAAGGGAACGATAGCCGTATACAACTATAAAACCGGAGCGATGGTATGCATGGTTTCCACCCCGTCCTATGACCCGCAGAATAAGCCCGACGATATTGACGAAAACCCCGACGAATACGAGGGCGTTTATCTCAACCGTTTTGTTTCGGGTCTGTATACTCCCGGCTCAATATTCAAGATAGTGACTGCTATCAGCGCAATCGAAAATATTCCGGATATTTATTCGCAGACCTTTGAATGTACGGGCGAATATGCGACCGGTGACGGCAAAATCATATGCAACGGCGTGCACGGCACGGTCACCTTTGAGGAAGCGCTGAACCACTCGTGCAACTCGGCGTTTGCGCAGATTGCGATTCAGCTCGGTCAGTCGAAGCTGATGCAGACCGCAGGCGAGCTTGGCTTCAACACAAAGGAGGACATGGATCAGATAACCGTTTCGGCGAGCAGGTTTGATGTCAGCAAAACAACAAAAACCGACCTCGGCTGGGCAGGCATCGGTCAGTACACCACAATGGTAAATCCCTACCATATGCTCACGATCATGGGAGCGATAGCCAATAACGGCACGGCGACAAAGCCGTACTTTGTGCAGAGCATGGTGTCTCCCGTAGGCAATGTCGAGGTTATCGGAAAAACAACCGTTAACAAAACGGTCAATATAACTCCGCAAATTGCAGCGCAGATGAAAAAGCTTCTTCGCTCGAATGTTGTGAATTACTATTCCGACTCAACATTTCCGGGGCTTCAGATGTGCGGAAAAACCGGCACGGCTGAGGTTGACGGAGGCTCTCACGCATGGTTTATCGGCTTTTCTCAGCGGGATGACACGCCGTATGCCGTCGTTTGCGTCGTCGAAAAATCCGGCTCGGGACTTTCGGTTGCCGGCGAAGTGGTGAACGAGGTTATGCAGGAGGTTTGCAATTAAGGCAATACCGCACAATTGAGGTGTGCGGATTGCGCAGTATGGCCTTAAGTACATTGCCTTAACACAATATATTGTGAATAAA
>CAVFTC010000070.1:0-1041 GCA_963625295.1 Bacteroides faecis | reverse complement strand
TTTTCGTGATATTATAATAAAAAAGCGAGGTGTTTCCCCGCACAATAAAAAGCATGAAAATGCTAAATTAAAAAGGAGAGATTTTTCATGAAAAAATTCTTAGCGATTCTTCTCTCGGTAATTATGCTCTTCACACTTGGCGTTGTAGCATTTGCCGAGGGCGAAGCAAAACCGGAGAGAGATATGCCCTATGATACTGAAAAGGAGCCGGGCAAGGTAGTATTTTCAATCGAAAATACATATATTGACGCTTCTAAAGAGTATTCAATTCCGGTTACAATGAAGGCCGATTACCTTGATAAGCTTCCCGCAGATGCAGAAGAGTTCTATTTCGGTTTCTCGGGCATCAGCTTTTCAACAAGCGAAAAGGATGTTGTTGTAATCAAGAACATCAGATTCTCCGATGCTATCGCAGAGGAAGATCGCTGTGTTGTTAATCAGGTAGATCTTGAGAACGGCATGGACGGTTCATTTGCTTTCAAAATCAAGAAGGCTGACTTCAGCAAGTTCTTCTCAACATCCGACGAGGGCGTTGTTATCGCTTATATCGATATCGTAACAACAGAAGATCTTCCCGAGGAGTATGGCAAGGACTTCGGTAGAATCGTATTCTTCCCGTATTTTGACCTTTATTCAGAGGACGACGAGGGTAATCCGAACGGTGCTGTTGCTGATATAAATGCAGCCGGTTATTCCGCAGGCTATATTAATTCAGAAGGAAACTTCATCGGTATCTTCCTTGACGAGTCACCGGAAAGCGAGATTCTTTTCGACACAGCTTGCTTCTATCACGCTCCCTATGTTCCGACATGGAAGGAAAGACTCACAACTTGGGCTAAGGGACAGGGCGTTATCATCTGTGGTTTCTTCATCACAGTTTTCAGCTTCCTTGAGGAGTTCCTTAAGAAATAATTTAAAATTGAATTTTTTGAAGGACGGTTATGCCGTCCTTCTTTTTTGCCTTAAGGCAACACCGCACAAATTGAGGCGCACGCCTTGTTCGGTAACCGCTGATTAAACCATAGCACAATTCTAAGCGGC
>CAVFTC010000069.1:0-11316 GCA_963625295.1 Bacteroides faecis | reverse complement strand
ATGTTGCTCCGTCTGAACTCCATGTACCACCCGATGTAATCGGTGAAAGGGTAATCCAGAATTTTACTTGGTGCGATGCTGTATCGGGATCGCCGTTAGCCGAAGCCGCTACTGCAAACGAACCGAGTACCATAGCGATTGCAAGCAATACGCTAAGTACCTTTTTCGCAATTTTCATGCAATTATTCCTCCCAAAAAAGTTTAAAAGAGTTTAATAGGGATTGACCTGATCCAAATCGAGAATAGCACTTGCTACAGAGAATACAATACTTGAATCCATTGTATCAATGCTTCCATCTCCGTTTAATTCTGCTGCCATCATGACACAATCATCTTCATAATCCTTAAGTCCACTCGCTGCCGAGAGCATATCGGAAAAGTCGTTTGTGTCGATAACTGCATCGCCGTTTACATCACCGAAAATAACAATACTATATGTTTTTACAATAGTATCATCTGAAACAACATTGATTTTTGAACCTGTTCCAAGACCATAATCGGTATAAACAACCTTGATTGTGCCGGAACCGGAAGCAATAACCTTCTGCTTCAATTCGGAGGTTGATGTCATTCCTACATCAAAACCGTAAACGACCATTTTTTCTTTATCAATGACAGCCGTTGAATCATAGGCCGAATTCGGTACGAGATCTACCGTCTCACCTACAACGCTTACAGTCTTGGAAACAAATTCCTTGGTAAAGGTTGCAGTGTCGATATAGTAAATCGTGGTTGCATCTGTCGGAGTGCGGATAGCCTGATTGTAGAAGCCCGTATACTCCGAGGGGACAAGAATCGTACCGCTCTTGCCTGCCGCAGATGACTTTGCTTTTAATTTGAATGAGAAACACGGCTCACCGTCCGGAAGATTCAGACAGCCGAGAGTAGAATCGGCAACGGCAGCCGTCCACTGAACAAGGATGCAGCTGAACTCCGAAGCGTCATAGCCCTCAACGGTCACCGAACCGTCGTTGAGTGAGTTTGCCAAAATCGTTCCCTTTTCCTTAGCGGTATTGAGAGCCGTAAGGCCGATAAGATTCGGAATTTCGAAAACATCGGAATTGAACATTAACGGGAAACGGAAGGCTGTCATATTGTAATTAGTCTTGAGCGAAACAGTAACTGTGATTTCATCGCCGGGAGCGTACTCGTCCTTATCGGTTGAAACGGTTACAGTCATGCTTTCGCTTTCTGTCGTCGTGCCTTCAGCCGAGGCACAAATGCCAAAAACAGCCACTGCAAGAATAACAGACAATATGACGGAAAGGATTTTCTTCGTTATTTTCACTTGGAAATTCCTCCTTCATTTTTTTCGGGATAAAGAGCTGACCTCTCCCGTATTCTTTTATCCGATCTGTTTTGCACTACAGTCGAATATCTATAATCACAGCTAACGCCGCAATTAACATAAAATCGGTTATTCCCGTTTTCCCCCGTTAAGCGAGGGAAAACGGTACATAACATAATTAACTTAGAATGAAATTGTGCGGTTTACGAAATCAATATCCGCAAGACCCGACGCAACCATACAAACGTTAGAAACATCACTTGTATCAACGCCGCCGTCATTGTTCATGTCGGCTGCAAGTTCAATACTTGATGATTCAAAGTCAGCAAGACCACTACTTACTGCAAGAACAATGGAAACATCATTTGTATCGGCACAAGAACCGTCACAGTTTACATCACCTGTAACTGAAACGATATATGTTTCAACTACATTGCCACTATTGTCCTTAACATAAATCTTTGCTTCTGTTGAGAACTCACCCAGTGCATTTTCTTCAAGCTCAACTGTGCAATTCTCAAGGTTTGCAAAGTAATATGCTACATCGTTTTCACCGTAGCCCGAAACGCCTACAAGAACATTACCGTCAACGGTTTCTTCAACCTGAACATCACTGATAAGCTCATAAACCGGATCGGCCGGTGTATCTCCGCCTGCTTCAATGAGTCTCTTCTGATACTCAAGAAGCATCTCATAAGCGGTGTCAACCTTGGTCTGTCTGAGATCCGATGAAGCATCGTTATTTACAGATGTTGCAAAGTTGAGAGCTGTCTCATAATCTGCCCATGACTCTGCGGTGTACTTTGAGGAAACATAGCCCTTAGCCTCTGCGTTTGCAAGCTCATAAGCAAGATGAGTCTTGATAGCGTCCTTCTTGAGAAGTCGGCTGCCGTAAAGGCTGAGACGATGGTTTCTGTAAGCAACAGTAAGTGCATCGGCAGGATAGGTCTTACCCTCTGCATCGGGAACTTCCGCTCTCTCGATCATGCTGTTGGCTTCCTTAACCTCTGTACGATAGTTGTAATAGGTGTACGGCTCATAATCGGAAACTCCGAAGAAGCTGTAGTCGCTGTCTGTGTAAACCTTACCCTCGTTTGACGGAGCGTAAGAGTTCATGATTGCCTTTGTGGATTCAAGTCCGCCGGCAACCTCGTTAGCGTCGAGAGTCTCGGCAGCTGCCTTAAGAGCTGTATAAGCAGCCTGGTACTTCTTAGCCTTTGTGGCTCTGAAAGCACCCTGAACGAACGGCGAGTAAACTGCATCAACGGCATCCTTCATCGCTGACTCCCACTCTGTCCAGCCTGTGCTGTAGTTGGAGGGCTGACGATGCTTGCCGATTTCAGATGAAAGGAGTGAGCCGAGGCCGTACTCCTCATAGCAGAATACCTTAACGGCAGTCTTAACAGCCGTTGAACCGAAGTTAGCACCGATGCTGTAGTTATACTGCTTGGAGGTCAGCGTGCCATACTTACAGATTTCTGTCCAAGCTGCGTCCTTCTCTTCCTGAGTAAGAGCGTCGTATGCTTCCGTCGTTTCAAAGATGTATGACTTTGCGATACCGTTCTGGTCGCCTGTCTTAGCAAGAACATCAAATGTTTCGCTCTTAACGGTAAGGTAATTAGCGTTAATCGGAGCGGTTGATGTTGCGATAACCGTTGCGCCCTCAACCTTGCTTGCACTTGCATTTTCAAATGTGTACTGGGTCTTGTAAAGGTCGCTCATGCTGCTCGCATAGATGTAAGACGGGCCGCCTGTGACTGAATAGTTACCACTTGTGTAACTGATTTCCTTCTGGCTGTCATCATCGGCAGAAGCCGAGATATAGCTGTAAACATACTCGGTGATGGGTTCATCGGTAAGGGCGGAACCGTCCTCAGTCAAAACATCATAGGTGATTGCAACGATGAACGGAGCAGCACCCGAATATGTGCTTGTTGCGGCAACACTGATGTTAACTTCCTCACCGCCGGCAACCTTGGTCTTATCCGGTGTGAGCGTAAGAATGCTGCTGTTTGAAGTGATGCTCTTTATATCATATGTATAAAGTGAATCCTGTACAAACGCGCCGGAAGCTGTTGTGTAACCGGTGTTGATACCCGATGAGCTGTTACGAAGCTTGATCGTGAAGCTCGGAGAACCTGACTTATCATAGATAAAGCTGTCGCAAGTAACGGTCGGGAACTCAAATTCCTGAGGCGTTGTAAGCGAGAGTACCGAGCAAACGATCGGGAGAGCACCTGCAACGAGGTTAACTCTGTAGTTGTAAAGGTCTGAGAAGATCGCATCAACTGTGCCGGCAAGGGCAGCATTTGTTGCGAGAGCTTCAAATGTTGTAGCGGAAGTATTGAGAGCACCCGGGAAGATGATGTTCACAATTCTTGTTACTACATCGAGAACCGCAGCCTTCGGAGTCTTGTTAAGATCGGAAGCTGACGGGAATGCAGAATTCTCAAACATATCAAGAATGCTCTTGAAATCAAGAGTAGCAATCTTCTTGAGAAGGTCGTCGATCACAAATGTCTTGACATCCTTATTTGCACAAGTCGGAAGCCAATTAAGACCGAAAAGACCGTCTACGATCTTGTTGAGAGTTGTCCAACCGCTGTCACTCGTGCTGAGTGAAAGACCGTTGAGAAGTCCGCCGTAATTTTCGATACCGTACTGAGCAGCAACCTTAAGCTGTGCGTCAACACCGTTCATATCGGAAACATATGTGAGTCCCATGTCGATAGCGGAGTTTACGCTGTAGATAGCGTAGTTAACGCCCATAACGATGAGAGTGTCAACAGTATGATCATAGCTCGAGAAATCAAGCTCGGGAGCTGATGTTGCAAGGAGCTGTGTCAATGCATAGTAACCGAAGTCAACGATGGTTGTCACGCTGTCAGGAATGTACATGCCTGTAACGGAACCGTTGATGATTGCACGAAGAGCGTAAACAATAAGCTCCTCATTGCTCATCTTGTTAACCTCATCGGGTGTAGCAACCTTGATGTAGGAAGCGAAGAAGTCGTCGCCCGTGTTAACGAGAACGGCCTTTGCAAGACCTACAAGGTTATCCATAAGAACCGAGTTGTCGCCTGTCTGCCAGGTGTAAACGCCCGACTTGAGGAGAAGGCTAACGAATGAACCGAGGATATTGTTGAGCTGAGAAACAAACGAACCGCTGCCAAATGTGAATCCACTATATGTATAGTCGATGTTGAGATAGTTGGCATAGCCGTTAAGGTTGTCTCTGTTAGCTTCAACCTTGTTGCCCTTTTCATCCTTAACATAGGAACCGTCTGCGTTCTTCTGGAACTCAACGCCGCAAGCCTTCTTGATTTCATCCTTCACGCTGCCGTTGATAGCATCAAGAACAAGCGAAGAATTGAATACCTGCTTGAGGGCTGTGTCGATGAACGTATACATTGTTCCGCTGCTGATGTCCGTATGACCGCTAAGCTCGGGGACAAACTCAATAACCTTATCGTCGATAAGCTTCTGAGCCATGGTGTCGATCGAGGTTGTAACGGTATCCGGAACTGCCGGCTTAACCGATTCGCCCGTTGTTGCGTCCTTGGTAGTATAAACTACCTCGTACAGCATCTTCTTGAGAAGCTGGTTAACATCAGTATAATCACTGAGGTCAACAACCGAAGGAAGAATCGAGCCGAGATCAATCGTCTGATTGATGTAGCTTACGAAAATGCCCTTGTTGTCATAGAGGAACTGGAGAACAGCGTAAAGCACGTTGATATCTCCGCTCGATCTTCTGACCGTCGCAAAAGCATTTGCGTTGAGGTTGGCAAGATCGCCAAGCATTCCTTTGAATGTTTCAAAGGTTCGGCCGGTTACAAAGTTGTAAACCGACTGCATTGTAGCGTCAACCGATGTAAGATCAAGTTCGCCGATACCGTAAAGATCAGACTTTTCAAGTTTGATCTGCTCCTTGCCGAGCATACGGTCGAGCTCATCAACAGCAGCGGATGCGTACTGGTCCGTGGTAAGGACGGGCTTATCAAGTTTGTTGTACTGCGACTTGATTGCATCGCCCTTATAGGCCGAGTAAGCACTTGCACCGACAACGAGCATCGAAAGAACCATGATCATTGCAAGAATGACGCTCATGAATCTTTTTGCATTACTCATTTTTTTGGATTGCACCTCCATAAAGTTTATATGCACTGAGAATGCATACTGCACTGTTTTTTATCCAGCCCGTGCAGCTGGCGCGACATCATTACGCCTCCTCCCAGCCGTGAATCCCCAACCGTTTGCCACCAAAGCCTTCCCGCAGCGACAGCCAGTCAGCGAAGCCGAATGAGCATTAGCGTCATTACGACGCAATTGGTAAACCCAAGAGGGTCGTAACGAGGCTACCGTGTGCAAAACGGCGATATGCCCAATGACACCACTCTTATGGTTATTTTAACTATAACTCATAAAAGGGCAAAAGTCAATATTTTTTTGGTCGTATTATTGATTTTGTACATTTTACACATAACTGTTAGCAGTTTTTTGTATCATTCTCTTTATGAATTATTATCAGAACCGAAAACGCAGGGTATAAAACTCACATTGTGGCTTATACCCTGCGTTTTTATTTATTTACCCGAATAGTTCGGTGCTTCCTTTGTGATGAATACATCGTGCGGATGGCTTTCAATAAGGCCGGCATTCGTTATTCTGACGAATCTCGTCTTGGTCTTGAGCTCCTCGATGTTATGACAGCCGCAATAGCCCATGCCTGAGCGCAAGCCGCCGAGCATCTGGAAAATCGTGTCTCCGAGAGGTCCCTTGTAAGGAACACGACCCTCGACTCCCTCCGGAACAAGCTTCTTGTTGTCCTCCTGGAAGTATCTGTCCTTGCTGCCGTTTGCCATTGCCGCAAGGCTGCCCATTCCACGGTAAACCTTGAAGCTTCTGCCCTGGAATATTTCAGTCTCGCCCGGGCTTTCCTTACAGCCTGCAACGAGCGAGCCGACCATGATCGCACTTGCACCGGCTGCGATTGCCTTAACAATCTCACCGGAATACTTGATGCCGCCGTCTGCGATTACCGGAATGCCGTGCTTTGCGGCAGCGTTTGCGGAATCGAAAATCGCCGTAATCTGCGGAACGCCTATACCTGCGACAACTCGTGTCGTACAAATTGAGCCGGGGCCTATACCGACCTTAACAATGTCCGCACCGGCTGCTATAAGAGCCTCGGTTGCCTCTGCGGTTGCAACATTGCCGGCGCAAAGGGTGATGTTCGGGAACGCCGTCTTAACCTTTTCAACCGACTTGAGAATGTTTTTGCTGTGTCCGTGAGCGGAATCGAGAACGAACATATCTGCGCCTGCCTTTGCAAGAATTGACGCTCTGTCAAGCACATCAGCCGTTGCACCGATTGCTGCGCCGCAGAGAAGTCTGCCACCCTTGTCACGGGCAGAGTTCGGATACTGGACGCTCTTTTCTATATCCTTTATAGTGATGAGTCCCTTGAGATAGCCGTTATCGTCAACGAGCGGAAGCTTTTCGATTCTGTGCTTCATAAGGATCTGCTTCGCCTGCTCGAGCGTTGTTCCGACGGGAGCGGTAACAAGATGATCCTTTGTCATGACCTCGCTGATTTTTATATTGAAATCAGTCATGAAGCGCATATCACGGTTTGTAAGAATGCCTACAAGCTTTCCATCATTGTCGCAGATCGGAACACCGGAGATCTTATACTTTTTGCAGAGATTCTCCGCATCATACGCATAGTGATCCGGCGTAAGACTGAAAGGCTGTGCGATAACGCCGTTTTCTGAACGCTTTACCTTATCGACCTCCTGAGCCTGAACCTCCATCGGCATATTCTTATGTATAACGCCGATACCGCCTTCACGGGCGATTGCAATAGCCATGGGTGCTTCCGTTACAGTATCCATAGCCGCAGTCATAATGGGTGTGTTAAGAATGATACTATCGGAAAGCTTCGTCGTTATGTCGATATCCTTGGGAAGAATGTCGGATTCCGCAGGGATAAGCAGCACATCGTCAAAGGTCAAGCCTTCCTTTCCGAATTTTTCATCAAAAGTCATTTTACAACCTCCGCTCGATTAAAATAAATTATCTTATTGTATAGCATATAATAAAAAAAATCAAGCATTTTGAAAAATTTTTTACCAAAGCAAGTGCGGTATTGCTCTAAGAGAAAAACAGACCCGCACAGCGAGCCTGTCTTTGATAAATTACTGGAACATGATAAGCAGGAAGCCTGCTGCAACGGCAGAACCGATAACACCTGCAACATTCGGACCCATAGCATGCATGAGAAGGAAGTTGGTCGGGTTGTACTTTCTGCCCTCGTTCTGTGCAACACGAGCCGCCATGGGAACAGCGGAAACGCCTGCCGCACCGATGAGCGGATTTATTTTGCCGCCCGTAACGAGATAGAGAAGCTTGCCGAGAAGAACGCCGCCGACCGTCGAGAATGCAAAAGCAATAAGTCCGAGCGCAACGATTTTAAGAGTCTGAACCTGAAGGAAGGTTTGACCGTTTGCGGTTGCGCCGACGGTAACGCCGAGAAGGATAACAATGATATTGTTAAGCGCATTCTGAGCAACATCGGAAAGTCTTTCAACAACACCGCATTCACGGAAAAGGTTGCCGAGCATAAACATACCGAGAAGCGGCGCAACTGACGGAAGGAGGAGGGCAACGAGAACAAGAACGATTACCGGGAAGATAATTTTTTCTGTCTTTGTAACCTTTCTGAGCTGGGTCATCTTGACCTCACGCTCTTTCTTCGTCGTGAGAGCCTTCATGATAGGAGGCTGAATGAGCGGAATAAGCGCCATATACGAATACGCCGCAAGCGCAATGGGAGCAAGAAGATGCGACGCAAGCTTCGATGTAAGATAAATAGCCGTCGGACCGTCCGCACCGCCGATGATGGCGATAGACGCAGCCTCCTGTGGATTGAAGCCGAGCGCAACAGCTATGAGGAAAGCAACATAAATTCCGAGCTGTGCCGCTGCGCCGAGGAGCAGGCTGACAGGATTGGAAAGAAGCGGGCCGAAATCCGTCATTGCGCCGACGCCCATGAAAATAAGACACGGGAAGATGTTTGATTTAACACCGGCGTAAATTATTCGCAAAACGCCGGAATCATACCAGTGCTCACCCTGTCCGGCAAGCGAACCGTCGCCGCCGAAGATCTGACCGGCCGTCAGGTCATCCATGATGCCTGCGCCGGGAAGATTGGCAAGAAGAATACCGAATGCGATAGGAACCAAAAGCAGCGGTTCAAACCTGAATTTGGGATGAATGGCAAGGAAAAGAAACGCAAACGAAACAAGGATCATTACGATATTCTGCCATTCGAGAATTGCAAATCCGGACGATTCCCACAAGCCTTTCAAAACATTTAAAATTAAGTCCATTCCGAATACCGTCCTTTATTATAAAACTGCAAGAATTTGATCCGTATCAACGGTCGAGCCTTTGGTAACAAGGATCTGCTTTATCGTACCGTCGCAGGGAGCAACGATTTCGTTTTCCATTTTCATTGCCTCAAGAATGAGAACAACATCGCCGGCTTTAACCGCCTGACCCTCGGCAACATTCAGCTTGAGGATAGTGCCGGGCATCGGAGAGGTGATCTGCGTGCCGCTGACTGCCGTGCCGACCACCGTCGGTGCAGCCGGTGCAGTGCTTGCCGCCGGAGCAGGAGCTGCAGCAGGGGCAACCGGAGCTGCCGGAGCAACAGGAACAGCTGCGCCTGAGTTGCTTACAACTGCAAGAATCTGATCTGTGTCAACGGTCGAGCCTTTTGAAACAAGGATCTGCATAACCGTGCCGTCGCAGGGAGCAACGATCTCGTTTTCCATTTTCATTGCCTCAAGAATGAGAACAACATCGCCGGCCTTGACCGACTGACCTACGGCAACATTCAGCTTGAGAATAGTGCCGGGCATCGGAGAAGTTATCTGCGTGCCGCTTACCGCCGTGCCGACTACAGCCGCCGGTGTACCGGGTGCGGTGCTTGCCGCCGGAGCGGGAGCTGCAACGGGGGCAACGGGAGCTGCCGGAGCCGCATTGCTTACGGAGGTAATGACAGCCTCGCTCTCGTTAACCTCAACATCATATTTTTTTCCGTTTAAAGTAACAACATATTTCATTTACTTATCCTCCGATAATTTAATGGATTTGAACGCAAGCCTGTCAAGGCTTATTCCGCTTTGGTGACTTACTATTGCCATGATAACCGCCGCCGTAGGCTCATCAACGCCTACAAGCTCAACCCCTGCCGGAGCAGCAGGCTGAACGCTCGGAGCTGCGGCAACCGGTGCGGGAGCGGCAGTCTGTGTCGGAGCAGCAGCCGGTGCGGTATTCTTGCTCGTTTTGTCAAAGATCGCAGCAATGCCCTTGATGAACAGCGCAATAACTGCAAGCACGACCATGACAACAATGAAGCCGACAACTGCAACCAATGCAGCCTTGCCGAAATCCATTGCGTCGTTTGAGCCGTATAAATCTGCAAAAACGCCGAGAAGCTTAGGAGTCATATTCATATTCGTTTTCCTCCTCAATCAATTTTTTCGATGGTATATTTGAAGGTGTTCTTCGCTTTTTCGTCACGCTTGTCGAAGAACGCTTCGGCCTGAGTGGGGAATGCGATATATGAAAGAACATCCTCTTCGCTGTGTGCCTTTGCGCCGATCTCGGCCTTTGCAGCCTCGTAGCCGTCGCCGAGAGTGTCGGCATATCTGCCCTTGATCGGCTTTTCGTCGCCGAGAACCTTCTTTATAAGCTCGGGATCTATCTTTCCGGGAGCTTTGCCGTACTCACCCTTTACATAAGCACGGATCTCCTTTGAAACATTCTTGTATCTTTCACCGGCGAGGACATTCGATGTTGCCTGAACGCCGACCATCTGGCTCATCGGAGTAACGAGCGGCGGATAGCCGAGGTCTTTTCTTACTCTCGGAGTTTCCGCAAGAACCTCGTCAAACTTATCCATTTTCTTCTGCGCCGTAAGCTGAGCGACAAGGTTTGAGAGCATTCCGCCCGGAACCTGATATGTCAGAGCGTCGGTATCCGTCGAAAGAACAACGGGATTGAGAAGTCCGCTCTTGAGCGCATCAGCCTTTACGGGCTTGAAGAAATCGTTAATCTCCTTGAGAACATCGGTGTCAAGACCCGTCTTGTAGCCGTCCTGAGTGAGAATATAGTTGAGTGTTTCGGTCGCAGGCTGGCTTGTACCGCCCGAGAAGCTTGAAATCGCCGTGTCGATAACATCAACGCCGGCTTCTGCTGCCTTGAGCAGCGTCATGGGTCCGAGTCCCGTTGTACAGTGGGTGTGAAGAATGATCGGAAGCTTGACATTCTGCTTGAGTGCGCCGACAAGCTCATAAGCCTCCTTCGGGCTGATGATGCCTGCCATGTCCTTGATACAGATGGACTGAACGCCCATGCTTTCCATATCCTTCGCAAGCTTGATGTAAGCCTTTGTGTTGTGCACAGGGCTGAGCGTGTAGCAGATAGTACCCGATGCGTGTGCGCCCGACTTGATCGTTTGATCGACTGCAACCTCAAGGTTTCTTACATCATTGAGTGCATCGAAAATCCTGATGATGTCGATTCCGTTTTCAACGCTCTTTGCGACAAATCTTCTTACCACATCGTTCGGATAGTGCTTGTAGCCGAGAAGGTTCTGACCTCTGAGAAGCATCTGAAGCTTCGTGTTCGGACACGCCTTGCGAATCTTTCTGAGCCTCTCCCACGGATCTTCGTTGAGGTAACGCAGGCATGAATCAAAGGTTGCGCCGCCCCAGCATTCAAGCGAGTAATAGCCGGCCTTGTCCATTGTTGAAAGAATAGGCTCAAAGGTTTCAAAAGGCATTCTCGTTGCGATCAGCGACTGCTGAGCGTCACGGAGAACTGTTTCTGTAAAATTGATTTTTTTCATAGCTTTGCCTTCCAATTCAAAATTCTGTATATGTTTTTATTCGTCAATAATTAGAATGTAATCTTTGACGAAATATATTCACTGATTTCATCGATCGGCATACGAA
>CAVFTC010000068.1:5541-11340 GCA_963625295.1 Bacteroides faecis | reverse complement strand
TCCACAGTAGGACAAGTGTGGAAATAACATTGGGAAAAGGCGGAATTTAGTATAGGAAAAATAGGAAACAAAGGAAAAAAGCCTAAAAAAGGAAAAGAAGGCGCACTTAAATAAGCTTGAGAAGAAATTTCCCGGGCTAAATTCTACCACTTTTTCTTTCCCAAAGTAAATTCCACCTCAAATTCCACTGTGGAATTTACTTTGGGAATACGCCGTCTAAAATCTATCTGTGTATTCAATGAAAAAAGAGGGTCATGCACTTTATTTTTTAAAAGCGGTGTGATATAATTAAGGGAAAACCGTACACCACAATTGTGCGGCATTGTCTTAACCAATATGATTACAATATTGACGGGAGGTTTTGTGATGGATCATTTTGAACTGGTTTCGCCGTTCGAGCCGATGGGCGATCAGCCGCAGGCGATTGAGGAATTGACGGACGGGCTCAGCAGAGGATATATGGAGCAGACGCTTCTTGGCGCAACGGGTTCGGGCAAAACCTTTACGATGGCAAAGGTTATTGAAAAGATGAACAGACCTACGCTCGTTCTTGCTCACAACAAGACCCTCGCCGCTCAGCTTTGCTCGGAGTTCAAGGAGTTCTTTCCGAATAACGCAGTTGAATATTTCGTTTCTTACTATGACTATTATCAGCCCGAGGCATATATTCCGACGACGGACACCTACATCGAAAAGGATTCGGCGATAAATGACGAGATTGACAAGCTTCGTCACTCGGCAACCTCGGCACTTTCCGAACGCAGGGATGTTATCATCGTTGCCAGCGTTTCGTGCATTTATTCTCTCGGCGATCCTATTGATTACCGCAGCATGGTTATTTCGCTGAGGACGGGCATGGAGAAAAACCGTGACGAGCTGATTAAAAAGCTGATTGAAATTCAGTATGAGAGGAACGACATCAGCTTCACCCGTAACAAGTTCAGAGTTAAGGGTGATGTTGTTGAAATTTTTCCGGTTTATTCAAATGAAAACGCTTTCAGAATTGAATTTTTCGGCGATGAAATCGACCGCATAAGTGAGATAAACGCTCTGACGGGTCAGGTGAAAAATGTGCTTTCCCATGTTGCAATCTATCCTGCCTCGCACTATGTCGTTTCGCCAGAGAAGATGGAAAATGCGATAACCAAGATTTATTCCGAGATGGAGGAGCGGGTTAAGTTCTTTCAGTCCAAGGGCAAACTGATCGAGGCTCAGCGGATAAAGCAGAGGACGGAATATGACATTGAAATGCTTCGAGAAACGGGATTTTGCAAGGGCATAGAAAATTATTCTGCGATAATGTCCGGCAGAAAACCGGGCGAGCCTCCGTTTACATTGCTCGACTATTTCCCCGATGATTTCATTCTTTTTGTCGATGAATCACATGTTACGCTGCCACAGGTGAGGGGAATGTACGGCGGCGACAGGTCAAGGAAGGACAGCCTTATAAATTTCGGCTTTCGACTTCCCTCGGCTTACGACAACAGGCCGCTGACATTTGACGAATTTTACAATAAAATCGGGCAGAAGGTTTTCGTCAGCGCAACGCCGGGCGAGCTTGAACGCCGAAAGAGCGTGCAGATTGCCGAACAGGTTATCAGACCCACGGGACTGCTTGATCCGGAGATTTCCGTGCGCCCGACCGACGGTCAGATTGATGATCTCATCTCGGAAATCAATATGAGAATCGAGAGGGGAGAGCGTGTTCTCGTTACGACCCTCACCAAGAAAATGGCGGAGGATTTGACGGATTACATTGAAAATCTCGGTATCAAAGTGCGCTATATGCACTACGATGTCGATACGATAGAGCGAATGAGGATAATTCGAGATCTGCGACTGGGCGAGTTTGATGTGCTGGTCGGAATCAACCTTTTGAGAGAGGGTCTCGATATCCCCGAGGTGTCCCTCGTTGCGATACTTGACGCTGACAAGGAGGGCTTCTTGCGAAGCGAGACTTCGCTCATTCAGACGATAGGCAGAGCCGCACGAAATGCAAACGGCATGGTCATTATGTACGGTGATACGGTGACGAACTCGATGGAGAGGGCGATCAAGGAAACCCTGCGCCGCCGTGAGAAGCAGGAGAAATACAACAAGGAGCACGGTATTGTGCCGAAGACTATCAAGAAGGATGTCAGAGAGATTCTTGAAATCTCATCACCGAAGAACGATAAGCCGCACAAGCGCATGAGCCGTGCCGAAAAGGAACAGATGATTAAACAGCTTACCGCCGAGATGAAGGCGGCGGCGAAGATACTTGAATTTGAGCATGCGGCATATCTTCGTGACCGCATCAATAAGCTTAGAGAGGACAAATAATGCGACAGAATAAATTGATCGTAAAGGGTGCGTGTGAGCACAACCTTAAAAATATTGATGTTGAAATTCCGAGAGACAAGCTTGTGGTTTTTACGGGACTTTCAGGCTCGGGCAAATCGTCGCTTGCCTTTGACACGATTTATGCCGAGGGTCAGCGCCGCTATGTTGAGTCGCTCTCGTCATACGCAAGGCAGTTCCTCGGTCAGATGGAGAAGCCTAAGGTCGATTATATCGAGGGACTTTCACCTGCAATCTCCATTGACCAGAAAACGACCTCAAAAAATCCCCGTTCAACGGTCGGAACGGTTACGGAGATATACGATTATCTGAGGCTGCTCTATGCGAGGGTCGGCATTCCGCATTGCCCCGTCTGCGGCAGGGAGATCTCACGCCAAAGCGTGGACACCATTGTTGACAGAATAATGGAGCTTGAAGCCGGCACGAAAATTCAGGTGCTTTCTCCGATCGTCAGCGGCAGGAAGGGCGAATATGTCAAGGAGCTTGACAATGTCCGCAGAAGCGGCTTCGTCAGGGTGCGGATTGACGGAATCACATACGACCTTTCGGAGCAAATTAAGCTTGAGAAAAACAAAAAGCACAATATTGAGGTCATTGTTGACCGACTTGTTATAAAGGACGAGATAAAAAGCAGACTTTCGGATTCCGTCGAAACGGCGACGGGTCTTTCAAACGGCCTGGTAATAATTGATGTTATCGGCGGCGAGGAGCTGATGTTTTCGCAAAACTACGCCTGCCCGGAGCACGGCGTCAGCGTTGAGGAGCTTAACCCGAGAATGTTCAGCTTCAATAATCCGTTCGGCGCATGTCCTAAGTGCAGCGGATTGGGCATTTTCATGAAGGTCAGCGAGAAGCTCGTCGTTCCCGACCCGAAGCTTTCGATTCGTCAGGGTGCGATTAAAGCCTCCGGCTGGTCAATAGCCGACGGCGGAACGATTGCGCTGATGTATTATGAGGCACTTGCGAAGGAATATGATTTTTCACTCGATGTTCCGTATAAGGATCTGCCGGAGAGGGCGAAAAAGGCTGTCATGTACGGCACGAACGGCAAAAAAATTAAGCTGCACCGCAAGAGCGTTTACGGCGAAGGCACTTACATGAAGGAATTTGAGGGCATTATCAACAATGTCGAACGCCGCTATGCCGAAACGACGAGCGAATATTCACGCAACGAGATTGAGCAGCTCATGACGGCTGTTGAATGCCCGGAGTGCGGCGGCGCAAGGCTGAAAAAGGAGAGCCTTTTTGTCACCGTCGGCGGAATAAATATTTATGAATTTTGCACCAAATCAATTAAGGATGCGCTTGTTTTCCTTGACGGGCTGAAGCTCTCTCAAAGAGATACGATGATAGCCGACGCCATTATCAAGGAGATAAAAAGCCGAATGAAATTTCTTGCAAGCGTCGGACTTGATTATCTCACGCTGACGAGAAGCTCCGGCACGCTCTCCGGCGGCGAAAGTCAGCGTATCAGACTCGCAACTCAGATAGGCTCTTCGCTCATGGGCGTTTTGTATATTCTCGATGAGCCGAGCATCGGACTTCATCAAAAGGATAACGACAAGCTTTTGAGCACACTCAAGGAGCTTCGTGACCTCGGCAACACGCTGATAGTTGTTGAGCACGACGAGGAAACGATGCTTTCGGCGGATTACATTGTCGATGTAGGCCCCGGCGCAGGAATCCACGGCGGCGAGATCGTTTGCACAGGCACGCCGCAGGATATAATGAACTGCGAGAGGTCAATAACGGGTCAGTATCTCAGCGGCAGGAAGAAAATTCCCGTGCCGCAGAAAAGGCGAAAGGGCAACGGTAAATTCCTTGAGGTCAAGGGTGCTGCCGAAAACAACCTTAACAATATAAATGTAAAAATACCGCTCGGTGAATTCGTCTGTGTGACAGGCGTTTCAGGCTCGGGCAAGTCATCACTTGTCAACGAGATAATTTACAAGCGTCTTGCCGAGGAGCTGAACGGCGCAAAGCGTTTCCCCGGCAAGCATAAGGAAATGCTCGGCATTGAAAATCTTGACAAGGTCATTGATATCGACCAGTCGCCGATAGGCAGAACACCTCGCTCAAACCCGGCGACATATACGGGCGTTTTCAATGATATCCGTGAGCTTTTTGCCATGACATCGGACGCAAAGAGCAGGGGATACACGGCAAGCAGATTCTCGTTCAATGTCAAGGGCGGCCGCTGCGAGGCCTGTCAGGGCGACGGAATAATGAAGATCGAAATGCACTTTTTGCCCGATATTTTTGTTCCGTGCGAGGTTTGTAACGGCGCAAGATACAACCGTGAAACCTTGGAGGTCAGGTATAAGGGCAAGAGTATTTACGATGTGCTTGAAATGACGGTTGAGGAGGCGGTCAACTTCTTTTCCGCCGTGCCCAAAATCCACAAAAAGCTTTTGACATTGTTTGATGTCGGCCTCGGATATGTTAAGCTCGGACAGTCGGCTACGACGCTTTCGGGCGGCGAGGCTCAGCGTGTCAAGCTTGCAACCGAGCTTGCAAAGCCTGCAACGGGCAGAACGATCTATATTCTTGACGAGCCGACGACAGGACTGCACACAGCCGATGTTCACAGGCTTATCGAGGTTTTGCAGAAGCTTGTTGACAAGGGCAACACGATACTGGTTATCGAGCACAATCTTGATGTTATTAAAACGGCGGACTATGTTATCGACCTCGGTCCCAACGGCGGTGACAAGGGCGGAAATATCGTTGCCGTCGGAACTCCCGAAAAGGTGGCAGGGGTTGAAGGCTCATACACGGGTCAGTATTTGAAAAAGGTTTTATAATTGAGGTGCTGCAATGCAATATTATCTGATGCTGATATCGGCGGCGGCTTTGCTTGCCGTTGATTTCGTGATACAAAAGGGATTTCAGAAAAGGACTGACGGCTCGGCATATGATTGCCTGATGTTTTCGTTCATTTTCGGCGTTTTTGAAACCGCAATATTTTTTGCGGCAAACGGCTTTAAGCTGAATTTTACACCGTTTACCTGCATAATGGGCACGGCTTCATCGGTGCTTGCCGTGACCTATATAATGCTCGGCTTTTACATAATGAAAAGCGAATCTGTGGCATATTATACGCTGTTCGTAATGACCGGCGGAATGACATTGCCGTATATTTGGGGATTGCTGTTCCTCGACGAGGAATTCTCGTGGCTGAGAACGGCAGGGCTTGTGATTATCGCCGCAGCGATAGTGATACTCAATCTTGAAAGAAAAGGCTCGTCATTTAAGCTGTTACTTGTCTGCATTTGCGTATTTTTTCTCAACGGTACGGTCAGCATCATTTCCAAGGAGCATCAGATTCGGGCTGTCGGAGTGACGGAGCAGGATTTTATTGTTTACACGGGAATAGCAAGGGTGGTTTTTGCCGGAATTGCGTTGCTGTTCACCCATAAAAAGGTTAATTTAAAAAAGTATAATTATAAAGCGATTCTT
>CAVFTC010000068.1:0-5531 GCA_963625295.1 Bacteroides faecis | reverse complement strand
TGGTGTTCGCTTCTTCGATAGTTGCCGGAGTTTCGTTTGTTTTGCAGCTGATTCCGGCGAAATATGTTTCGGCTACGGTCGTTTACCCATTTATCACAAGCGGAAGCATTATTTTTACGGCTTTGGCAGGCAGAATAGCATATAAGGAAAGGATAACAAAGAAAACGGCGTTCGGTCTTGCTTTGTGCCTCGTAGGAACCTGTATGTTTTTATAAAACGGGAAGCTTTAATCGACAAATAGATTAGGGCAATACCGCACACCTAAATTGTGCGGTATCGCCTTAATTTTTATTGTAATTTTTTTTCCGCTGTGTTAGAATAGGTTGCAGAGAAAATCTGACAAGCAACGGGGGTATGAAATTGGCAGGTAAAATCAACATAAAAAGCTTTTGGCAGCAGCTCAGGCCGATGCTCGGCTACAACGCCGCAAACATTCTTTTTGGCGGCTCGACCTACATAATCAGCCTTTTCTTCATGTCGTATCTGACGGAGGTTGAGGGACTTAACACCAAGCAGGCTGGCTGGGTCTTTGCCTTTGCCCATATTTGGGATGCAGTTACCGACCCTGCGATGGGACTAATTACTGATCGTACAAAATCGAGGTTCGGCAAGCATCGCCGCTATCTTCTTTGGGGCATTGCGCCGATTTTTATATCCTATTTCCTGCTGTGGAACTCGTTTGGCCTTTCACAGATAGTCAGCACAAATGTTATTACCGTTTATTACACCTGTGCATATATGCTCTTTAACACGGCGTATACCCTCGTCTGCGTTCCGTACACGGCTATGCTGCCGGAGATTGCGCCCGAGTATTCGCTGAGAACGCAGTATAAATCCGTTGAATATATCTTTAATTCGGTCGGAATGGTTTCGTCCTTTGTGCTCGTCTCTGCGGTGCTCGGCTTTACGGATGTTAAAACGCTTGACGCAACTCCGGAGATCAGAAGCAAATTCCTTTTCATGGGTCTTGCTCTTTCGCTGTTCTTCTCACTGCCGCTTCTGATAACATTTTTCTCGTCCAAGGAAAAGGATTCGAGAGATATTGTTGTACCTCCCGTCAATTTCCCAAATATGCTCAATGAGTATAAGCTTGTTTTCAAGAATAAGGCGTTCAGACAGTATTTTGCTCTCAGCACCTTCTATTCGATTTCAAAGGGCTTCTACAACAATTCAAACCAGTATTTCATAAAGCACGCCGCAAAGCGTTGGAACAAGTACAATCTTCTTAACACCGTTTCCGGCGTTGCGGAGGCTTCGGGCTTCCCGTTAAACTATGCGCTGACGATGAAATACGGCAAGCAGCTATGCGGCAAGCTGCTCGGACCTATTATGGTTGTCGGACTTGCAATTTCACTGTTTGTCGATGAAAAAACGCCGGCATGGGTTCTTTATGCGGCTTCTGCTCTTTACTGCTTCGGCTTTTCCGGCGTGGGCTTTGTCGGAACAAATACCCAGCCCGATGTTACCGATGTTGACGAGCTTATAACGGGTCGCCGCCGTGAGGGCGTTATCTCGACATTCTCGTCGTTTATCAAAAAGACCATCAACGGCTTCATGGCAGCGTTGACGGGCTATATACTCGCCGCCTTCGGCTTCCACACGGGCGAGGGCGCAGTTCAAACTCAAATGGGTATGTTCGGCATAAAGTTTACTTATTCGATATTGCCGATTATTTTTGCCCTGCTTTCTATTATCGGAATCTATCGCTACAAGATGACAAAGAGCGACCATGAACTTATCAAAAGAGCGATAGCCGAAAAGAAGGAAACGGGCAGGGCGGTTCTTTCAGCCGAGGAAAAGAAAATTTGCGAGGAAATTGCAGGTCAGGATTGGGGCAACATGTGGATAGGTAAAGCCGAAATTCCCGAAGAGCTTGCGAAGCTGACCGAGATAAATATATAATAATAAAAAACGGAGGAAAATTTATGACACGCTATGAGTATGCAAAGGCAAAATATGCCGAGATAGGCATTGACACCGAAAAGGTGATGGAGGCTCTTGCAAATGTTCCGGTTTCGGTGCATTGCTGGCAGGGTGACGATGTTACAGGCTTTGATTCAAAGCAGGCACTTTCCGGAGGAATTCAGGCAACTGGCAACTATCCCGGCAAGGCGACCACTCCCGAGGAGCTTATGGCTGACCTTGACAAGACCTTTTCTCTCGTTCCCGGCACGAAGAAGCTCAATCTTCACGCAAGCTATGCTGTCTTCGAGGACGGCGAGTTTGCCGACAGAGATAAGCTTGAGCCGAAGCATTTTGCGGCATGGGTGAAGTTCGCCAAGGATAGGGGAATGGGCATTGACTTCAACCCGACCTTTTTCTCTCACCCGATGGTTAAGGATAATCTTACGCTTTCCTCTCCGGACGAGGAGGTTCGCACATTCTGGGTCAACCACGGTAAGGCTTGCTTAAAAATCGCCGAATACTTTGCAAACGAAACGGGTATTCCCTGCGTAATGAACATCTGGATTCCCGACGGCTACAAGGATATCCCTGCCGACAGACTTGCCCCGAGAGCAAGATTCAAGAAGTCGCTTGACGAGATCCTTTCCGTTCCTTACGACAAGAGCAAGGTGTACATCACTCTTGAATCCAAGGTGTTTGGCATCGGTCTTGAGTCCTACACGGTCGGTTCTGCTGAGTTTGCCCTCTCATATGTAAACTACAAGGGAATCACGCCGCTTATGGATAACGGCCACTATCACCCGACAGAGGTCGTTTCGGATAAGATTGCGTCGCTGCTTCTCTTTAACGATAAGATTGCGCTTCATATCACCCGTCCTGTACGCTGGGACAGCGACCATGTTGTTCTCTTTGACGACGAGACAAAGGAGATTGCCAAGGAGATCGTCGCACATGATGCACTTGGCCGTGTGTTCATCGCAACGGATTATTTCGACGCTTCAATCAACCGTATCGCCGCATGGACAATCGGTCTGAGAAATGTTCAGAAGGCACTTCTTAATGCCCTCCTCACACCGCACAAGGAGCTTGCAAGGCTTCAGGACGAGAGCAGCTTCACAAAGCTGCTTGCAGCGCAGGAGGAGCTTAAGTTCTTCCCGCTCGGCGATGTTTGGGCTGAGTATTGCTCCCGTCAGGGCGTTATTGCCGACGGCACATGGCTTGATGAGGTGGAAAAATACGAGAACGAGGTTCTTTTAAAGAGATAAATATTACCAATTTGTTAATTCTTTCATTTACCTCTTGAAAAATTAAAAAAAGCGGACTATAATAAATTAGCACTCAGGGATAAAGAGTGCTAATTTGTTTATTACAAGGTGATATATATGCGTACAAAACAGTTCAAGGCAGAATCGAAAAAGCTGCTCGACATGATGATCAATTCAATCTATACCCATAAAGAGATTTTCCTGCGTGAGCTTATTTCCAACGCAAGCGACGCAATGGACAAGCTCTATTACCATTCGCTGCAAAACAATCTTGCGTTAAACAGAAGTGACCTGACGATTAAAATTCAGCCCGATAAAGAGGCAAGGACGCTCATGATTTCCGATAACGGTATCGGTATGACGGGCGAAGAGCTTGAATCCAATCTCGGCACGATCGCAAAGAGCGGTTCGTTCGACTTCAAGAACGATAACGAGAAGAAAGAGGATGTTGACATCATCGGTCAGTTCGGTGTCGGCTTCTACTCCGCATTCATGGTCAGCGACAAAATTGAGGTCGTCAGCAAGGCGTTCGGTGACGGCGAAGCCCATAAATGGACATCAAAGGGTGCGGACGGCTACACGATTGAGCCGTGCGAGGCTGATTTTGACCACGGCACGGTGATCACTCTTTATCTCAAGGAGAACACCGACGATGACGATTACGAGCAGTATCTTGGGGAGTACAGAATTAAGGAGATCGTCAAGAAATATTCGGATTATATCAGATATCCCATCACGATGGATTGCACCCACAGCCATCTCAAGGAGGGCACTGAGGACGAGTACGAGCAGGTGACGGAAACGGAAACGCTCAACTCAATGGTTCCCATCTGGAAGAAGAACAAGAACGAGGTGACTGCCGACGAATACAGCAGCTTCTATAGGAGCAAGTTCTATGACTATGAGGAGCCGGCAAAGGTTATCCACGCCAAAATGGAAGGTCAGGTAATGTACAATACATTGCTTTTTATTCCCCGTCACGCTCCGTTCGATTACTACACCAAGAGCTATGAAAAGGGTTTGCAGCTCTATTCAAACGGCGTGCTTATCATGGATAAATGTGCCGATCTGCTGCCCGATTATTTCAGCTTTGTAAAGGGTCTGGTTGACAGCGAGGATCTGTCGCTCAATATTTCCCGTGAGATGCTTCAGCATGACGCACAGCTCAAGCTTATTGCCAAGAGCCTTGAAAAGAAGATTCATTCCGAGCTGATAAAGCTGATGAAGGATTCCCGTGAAACCTACGAAAAGGTTTATGACGCATTCGGCACTCAGATGAAATTCGGCATTTATAACGCCTTCGGTGCAAAGAACGACACGCTCGGCGATTTGCTCATGTTCTGCTCGTCGAATGAAAAGAAGCTGACAACGCTCAAGGAATATGTCGGCAGAATGAAGGAGTCGCAGGATACCATTTACTACGCTTGCGGCGAATCGGTCGCAAAGATCGAGCTTCTTCCGCAGGTTGAGTCGGTCGTTGACAAGGGCTATGAGGTTCTCTATTTCACCGAGAATGTTGACGAGTTCGCAATCAAGATGCTCAATGAGTTTGAGGGCAAGAAGTTTGCAAACATCTGTACCGACAGCATTGAGCTTGACAGCGAGGAGGAGAAAGAGGAGCTTAAAAAGAAGAACGAGGACGGCAAGGAAATGCTTGAATTCCTCAAGGAGAGCATCGGCGACGGCGTTTCCTCGGTAAGATTTACCAACAAGCTCAAGAAGCACCCCGTTTGCCTGACCTCGGAGGGCGAGATTTCGCTTGAAATGGAAAAGGTTCTCAACTCCATGCCGACCAACGACCAAAAGGTCAAGGCAAATATCGTTCTTGAGATCAACGAGAATCACCCGATTGCCGAAAAGCTCGGCGAGCTTTATGAAAGAGACAGGGAAAAGGCAGGCAGGTATGCAAAAATCCTCTATGCCCAGGCTCGCCTGATTGAGGGACTCTCCGTCGATGATCCGACAGAGCTTAGCAACATGGTTTGTGATCTGATGATATAACATTCAAGCACCGCTGATACACTTCGGCGGTGCTATCAGCCTGTAGAAAACCCTAAAACTCACATGAGCTTTAGGGTTTTCTACAGGCTGGAACGGTAAAAGATATTATCGCTTTGTTTTAATAACGCTGAAAAACGGCGAAAAGGAAGCGTTGACAACAAATTTAGGAGAAGATTTTACCAAAGAAGAATTGACAAAATTATATAACTTAAGATGGGGAATTGAAAGTAAATACGATGATTTAAGGCAATACCGCACAATTAAGGTGTGCGGATTGCGCAGTAAGATTTTTCGTCAGGTTGTGCAACATGACGGAAACATATTCAAGCAAGGCGTGCGCCTTAATTGTGCGGTATTGCC
>CAVFTC010000067.1:0-11578 GCA_963625295.1 Bacteroides faecis | reverse complement strand
GGAATAGGGATTCGAACCCCAACAAACAGAGTCAGAGTCTGTCGTGCTACCGTTACACAATTCCGCTAAAGAACATTTGACATTATACATCAGCAAAGACCTTTTGTCAAGATGTTTTGCAGAAAAATTTAAAAAAAGCCCGAAAAGCTGCTCTAAGCTGCTCTATGCTACCCCATTGCAACATCTAAAAGCATCATAAGCGCAAAGCCGACAGCCGTTCCTACCGCACCGACCTTGCCCTTTGCCTCGGGGATAAGCTCCTGCGACACTACATAGATCATTGCGCCGGCAGCAAGGGCGAGAACATACGGCAATATCGGCGCAATAAGCTGCGTCAGCAAGAGCGTTATCACCGCAGCAAACGGTTCGACCGCTCCGGAAATCATGCCGCAAATAAACGCTCTTTTTTTGCTCATTCCCTCGCCGGCAAGAGGGGCAGAGATTATCGTTCCCTCGGGAAGATTCTGCACGGCAATGCCGACAGAAAGAGCAAACGCATCCGACGGAGGAATAATTCCTTTAATCAAGCCCGCAAAAGCCACGCCGACCGCCATGCCCTCGGGTATGTTATGCAGCGTTACGGCAACAAAAAGCAGAAAACTCTCGCCGAGCTTCTCGGAGGTTTTTATTTTCAAGGGTACAAGCGTATCTAAAAGAATCATCGCCGCCGTTCCGATGAGGAAGCCCGTGACTGCCGGGAACCATGAGCCTGCCGCCTCTATCGACGGCAGCAGGAGCGACCAAACCGACGCCGCCGTCATTATTCCTGCCGCAAAGCCGAGCATTGCCCGATGAAAACGCAGACTTGCGTTCCCTCGTATAAAAAAGACTGCCGCTGCGCCGAGAGCTGTTCCGAAAAGCGGCAGCAAGATTCCGACGACCGTTTCAGCCGCTAAATTCATTTAAATCACCGATTTCACAAAGAATTCCTACTATCAGAAATATTCGTTGAATCAATAAATGTTCGTCAATACGGTTGTTTTTTTCTCGTTCGTGTATTATAATATTCTCCGTGAATGGAGGGACAATGATGAAAGAGAACGGCTTTAACGGGCTTATCGCTAAATTCTGTTCCGCTCTTTGCCGTGCGGATGGGAGAATAAACACAAAGCAACGGCTGAATGCTGCAATCATTGCGGCTGTAAGTGCGGTTCTTTTTGCCGCTATGCTTTTTCTCAATTATTGCACCCCCTATCTCAACGACGATTATATTTATTTCAATATTTTTTCCGAAAACGGTATCGGCGATTTTATTCTGCTTTCAATCAAAGACCAACGGGTGGAAAGCCTTTCCGATATTGTTGAATCCATGAAAGCGCACTACAATGTCATGAACGGGCGGATATTTATTCATTCGATCGTTCAGGGTGTGCTTATGCTTCCCAAGGGCGTTTTTAATGTCCTGAATTCGGCGGCATATGTTGCGCTCATGCTTCTCATTTATAAGCATTGCAAGGGCACACGCAAGGAGCATAAGGCGGTTTTGTTTGTGCTCATCTGCCTTGCAGCGTGGACATTTCTGCCCGATTTCGGCAAGACGGCACTGTGGCTCACGGGTAGCATAAACTATCTTTGGAGCTCTGTTTTTCGGCTCGCCGTGCTGCTCCCTTTCAGGCTTTACGCCGAGGGCAGGGACGATAAAATTCCGTGGCTTAAAGCAATCGTCATGACCCTCGCCTGTCTTGCGGCGGGAGCAACCAACGAGAACACGGGCGCAGCGTTTATCGGCGTAACCGTGCTTTTTATGATTTACTGCCGACTGCATAAGAGAAAAATTCCCGTATGGTCGGTCACGGGTCTTGCGGGCGCACTCTGCGGATTTTTCTTCATGGTCACTGCTCCGGCAAATTCAAGGCGTGTCGATATCGGTGACGAGGTCGGCAATTCTGTTGCGCAAAGGCTCGTAAGCATTCCTGCAAATATGATTCTGTTTCTTTCCGTTTTTGCTGCAGCCTTTGTCGTTTGCGCAGTTATTCTTTATACATATGACCGTGAAAACGGCAACAAAAATACAGGGATAGCATTCATTGCCGTGCTCGGAGCATTCGGTGCGGCGGCGGTTATGGTCGCCTCTCCCCAGTTCCCGACACGGGCATGGTTCGGAATTTATGTCTATGCGATGACAGCGGTCGGAATACTCGTTTATCAAATTCTGCTTAGTGAAAATCTGACACGCAGACTGATAATGCTCTCGGTCGTATTCTGGTCGGTATGGAGCATGATGTCGTGCGTTCACACGGCGCAGGATATGAAGAAGCTGCACGATTTTAATGTCAAGCGTGACGCATATATTGAGGAGCAAAAAGCACAGGGCAGCTATGACCTTGAGCTTGAAAAATACTACACAACGGATAAGCACGCCCCGTCAATGGACGGCGCAGATATAACCGAAGACCCGGAGCATTGGCGCAACATCACCTTTGCCATGCACTACGGTCTTAATAGCGTACAATTGATTACGGCAACACCGCACAATTGAGGTGTGCGCATCAATTTGTGCGGTATTGCCTTAAAGAAATAACTTGACCCCGAAGGGAGCGGCATATATGAAAATTACAGAAATACTCAACAACGGAAAAATGTCATTGTCTTTTGAGGTTTTTCCGCCGAAGAACGACACCGCCTTTGAAAATGTGCAAAGGGCAACTCATGAAATCGCAAGGCTCAAGCCCTCTTACATGAGCATAACCTACGGCGCAGGCGGCGGAACAAGCAAATACACACTTGACATTGCCGAGGATATCATGAAGGATTACGGCGTGCCGACGCTTGCTCACCTGACCTGTGTTTCTTCGTCAAAGGCAACCGTTCGTGAGCGAATTGCCGAGATGAACAAGCGTGGAATCAAGAATGTTCTTGCGCTCAGGGGCGACATTCCGGCGGACAAGGAGAACGAGGACAGAAGCGGCTGGGACTACCGATATGCCGTTGACCTTATTCGTGAAATCAAGGAGAGCGGCTGCGATTTTTGCATCGGCGGAGCGTGCTATCCCGAGATCCACCCCGAAAGCCCCCACCAAAAGGAGGACATCAAGCACCTCAAGGAAAAGGTTGAGGCAGGCTGCGAATTCCTGACGACTCAGATGTTTTTCGACAACAATCTTTTATATAATTTTCTTTATAAAATCCGTGAGGCAGGCATCACCGTGCCGATCGTTGCGGGAATTATGCCGATAACCAATGCAAATCAGGTCGATCGGGCGATCAAGCTTTCCGGTTCGTTCATGCCGCAGCGGTTCAAGAGCCTTGTTGACAAGTTCGGTTCTGATCCGCTTGCAATGAAGCAGGCAGGAATAGCCTACGCAACGGATCAAATCATCGACCTTTACGCAAACGGAGTTGAAAATGTTCATGTTTATTCGATGAACAAGCCCGATGTTGCGCAGAAAATACAATCAAATCTTTCCGATATTTTAGGCAAGTGATTTTATGGAAACGGTTTACACCTTGTTTTTCCCCGAACCGAGGATAAATAAAAAGGAAATCATGCGATATATGGCGGCTCACGGCGGCGACGAAATTTGCAGCCTTATAGACGAGTGCCTGGCGGAGGTTCGTCAAACGCTTCAATATAAAATCTGCTACGCTGTTTTGCCGGTGAAAGCCGAGGACGAAATCGTGACGCTGCCTTGCGGACAAATCAAAAGCCGAAACCTTGCAAAAAATCTCCGGGGCTGCGACAAAGCAATAATTTTTGCCGCCACAATCGGAGTAGGTATTGATCGATTGATTTCAAAATATTCAAGACTTTCGCCGACAAAGGCTCTCTGCTTTCAGGCGATAGGAGCAGAAAGGGTTGAAGCTCTCTGCGATGAATTCTGCAATAAAATGAAAACGGAATTTGGAAAAAACGGAGAAAAAATAAAGCCGAGGTTCAGCCCCGGCTACGGCGATCTGCCGCTTGAAACTCAAAAGATGATTTTCTCAACGCTCGACTGTCCCAAAAGGATAGGAGTAGCTCTCGGCGAAACCTTGCTGATGTCGCCGTCCAAATCCGTAACCGCATTTGTCGGCATAACCCGAGGACAGGAAGTGACCAAATGAACATTCGTGAATTTTTAAAAAACAATATTGTTTACCTCGACGGCGGAATGGGCACGCTTTTGCAAAAAAGCGGCTTGCAGCCGGGCGAGCTGCCCGAGAGATGGAACATCTCCCACCCTGAGGTGATTCGGGAGATACACAAAAGCTACTATGACAGCGGCAGCAACATTGTAAACACCGATACCTTCGGTGCGAATACGCTCAAATTCAGCATAGATGAGCTTGACGAGATCGTTTGCCAAGCCGTTAAGAATGCCGACGAAGCACGGAAAGCCTCAAGCGGAACGCAGGAAAAATTTATTGCGCTCGATATAGGCCCTACGGGAAAGCTGCTCAAGCCTCTCGGCGACCTCGATTTTGAGGATGCGGTAAAAATATTTGCCGAAACGGTTAAGCTCGGCGTGAAATACGGCGTTGATCTTATCACGATAGAAACGATGAACGACAGCTACGAGACGAAGGCCGCCGTGCTTGCCGCAAAGGAGAACAGCGACCTGCCGATTATCGTAACGAACGCATACGGCGAAAACGGCCGTCTTATGACGGGTGCAGACCCTGCCGTCATGGCGGCGATGTTGGAGGGAATGGGCGTTGATGCGATCGGCGCAAACTGCTCGCTCGGTCCGAAGCAGCTCATGGGCGTTATGGACGAGCTTTTGAAATACTGTTCCGTTCCCGTTGCGTTCAAGCCGAACGCAGGACTGCCGAAAAGCGACGGCAAGGTGACATTTTACGATGTTGATGCGGAGGAATTTGCTCAGGATATCAAGCGCTCCGTCGAAAACGGAGTGAGAATTGTCGGCGGTTGCTGCGGCACAACGCCCGAATATATCAAAAAGGTTTGCGAAATCACCCGTGGAATGAAGCCGAAGGAGATTGAGAGAAAGACATATTCGGTCTGCACATCATACAACAAAGCAGTCTTTTTCGGTGAAAAGCCGATTCTGATCGGAGAAAGAATCAATCCTACCGGCAAAAAACGCTTCAAGCAGGCTCTCATGGAAAACGATATGGGCTATATTCTTCAGGAGGCGGTGAACCAGCAGGCAAAGGGTGTTCATGTGCTCGATGTCAATGTCGGTCTGCCGGGAATTGATGAAACCGAGATGCTGACGAATGCCGTTTGCGAGCTTCAATGTGTGACGGATCTGCCGCTGCAGATAGATTCCTCCGACCCGGTTGCAATGGAAAGTGCGCTTCGCCGCTACAACGGCAAGGCGATGATAAACTCGGTCAACGGTAAAGAGGAAAGCATGAAGGCAATTTTTCCGCTCGTGAAAAAATACGGTGGATTTGTCGTTGCGCTCACTCTCGACGAAAAGGGAATACCATCAACGGTTGAGGGAAGAATGAAAATCGCAAGACGAATCATTCTGACAGCCGATTTGTACGGCATCAACAAAAAGGATATTATTTTTGATCCGCTGGCAATGACCGTCAGCGCAGATAAAATGTCGGCGGTAACAACGCTTGAAACCGTTAAAAAAATCACCGAGCAGCTCAGCTGCAACACCTCGCTCGGCGTTTCAAATGTTTCGTTCGGTCTGCCGTCAAGAGAGCTTGTCAATGCGGCGTTCTTCACCACGGCGATGGAAAACGGACTTTCCGCCGCAATCATGAACCCGTATTCGGCGAAAATGCTGGAGGCTTATTACGGCTTCAATGTGATAAAGGGTCTTGACGACAACTGCATGGATTTTATCAATTTCGCTTCGCAGCAGGAGGCTCGACCGACGGCGCAGCAGGAAAGCACCCTCACACTCAAGGAAGCGATTGAAAAGGGACTTAAAGAAAAAGCAGCCGACATAACAACGGCAATGCTCGGCGAAAACGCACCGCTCGACATAGTAAACACCCATGTTATACCTGCGCTTGACGATGTAGGCAAGCGATTTGAAGAAAAAACGCTTTTCCTCCCCCAGCTTTTGATGAGTGCGGAGGCGGCGAAAGCTTCGTTTGAGGTTATCAAGGCTAACATGGCTGCGGACGGCAGCAGCGTCAAAAAGGGAAGCATTGTAATAGCAACCGTTCACGGCGATATCCATGATATCGGCAAAAACATTGTAAAGCTCCTGCTTGAAAATTACGGCTACAATGTTATTGACCTCGGCAAAAATGTTCCGCCCGAGACGGTTCTGGAGGCCGTCATAGAAAATCATGCTCCGCTCGTCGGATTGAGTGCGTTGATGACAACCACAGTTCCTGCAATGGAGGAAACAGTCAAGCTTGTAAATGAGAAAGCCCCGTGGTGCAAAACCGTCGTAGGCGGTGCTGTGCTCACTCAGGACTATGCCGACAAAATCGGCGCAGATAAATACGCCGCCGACGCAATGGAAACCGTCCGTTACGCAGAAACGGTTATCGGATAAAAGTGCATACAAAATAATTGCTCCCCGACTTTTTACGGTCGGGGAGCTTGTTTTTATATTCTGATTTATCAATCTTCCTCAAGAAGCTTTGCGTCGGCGATAACCTTTTCCGCAACGGGAACGGGAGCGTCCTCATAGCGTGTGAACTCAAATGAGAACGAACCTCTGCCTGCCGTAACGGAACGGAGAACTGTTGCAAAGTTTGCCATTTCAGCCATCGGAACCTCGGCAACAAGCTCCTGGAGGGAGTGATCCTCCTCGGACGGACCCATGCCGAGAACACGGCCTCTGCGCTTTGTAACATCGCCCATGATATCGCCGAGATATGCTTCGGGCATGAGAGCCTTAAGCGTTCCTATCGGCTCAAGGATAGTCGGATTTGCCTGCGGAATACCTGCCTTGAAAGCAAGGGAGGCAGCTGTTTTGAATGCCATTTCGGAGGAATCGACCGGGTGATACGAGCCGTCATAAAGAACCGCCTTGAGGCCGACCATCGGATAGCCTGCCATAACGCCCTTCTTCATGCACTCACGCAGTCCCTTTTCGACCGCCGGGAAATAGTTCTTCGGAACAGAACCGCCGACAACCTCGGATTCAAATATAAGGTCGTCGCCCTCCGTCGGCTCAAAGCGAATCCAAACATCGCCGAACTGACCGTGACCGCCGGACTGCTTCTTGTGGCGACCTTGAACCTTAACGGTCTTGCGGATAGCCTCTCTGTAAGCAACACGGGGAGGAGTAAGCTCAACATCAATTCCGAACTTGCTCTTGAGCTTTGAAACGATGATGTCAAGGTGCTGCTCGCCAAGACCGGAAAGGATCTGCTCCTTTGTTTCATGGTTCATCTCGAACTTGATTGTCGGGTCTTCTTCAAGCAGTCTGTTTATACCGGAAACGACCTTTTCCTCGTCGCCCTTCTTGCAGGCCTTGACAGCCATTGAAAGGCACGGCTTCGGGAAATTGATTCCGCTAAGCTCTATAACATTCGACGCCGAGCAGATGGTGTCGCCCGTCTTAACGCAAGTGAGCTTTGTAACAACGCCGATATCGCCGGCAGGGATGCACTTGCACTCCTCGGATTTATTGCCTCTAATCGTGATTATCTTGCCCATACGCTCCGTTTCGCCCGTGCGTGCGTTGTAAACGGGAGTTTCGGGAGTAATTTTGCCGCTGTCAACCTTGAAATATGACATTTTACCGACAAAGGGATCGGCGACCGTCTTGAAGCAGAGAGCTGCGAGAGGTCCGTTTTCGTCACATTCAATGTCCTTGCCGCCTGCGTATGAGGCTGCGTCGGGAGCGGAATATGCCAACTCGTCCATGAGAAGGTCTACGCCGTCGGTTGTGTAGCCGGCGCAAGCGTAAACGGGATAAACCGAGCTGGTGTTAACGCCGTCGTTGAGAGCCTTGATGATCTCCTTACGGGTGAATTCCTCACCGGCAAAGAACTTTTCCATAAGCTCGTCACTTGCCGTTGCAACGGCTTCGGTGAGAATGTCGAGCATTTCCTGAATCTTGTCGTCCTCGGGCATCGGGATCTCAACAGCCTTGCCGTCGTGGTATTCATATCCCTTACGGGCGGCGAGGTTGACATAAGCCTTAACCTGACCGTCAACTATGTAGGGAACGATAACGGGACAAACCGAACCGCCGTGAACGGCCTTAATCTCATCAAAGGTCTTGTAGAAATCGGCGTGCTCCTTGTCGCAGCGTGTGATTGCGAACATCTTGCCGCGCTTCTTGGCGGCCTTGAATGCCTTTTCTGCGCCGACATCGTATTTATGACCTGCGCCGAGAACGATAAGAACGCACTCGGAGGCGGCGATACCCTCGCACATTTCTCCCTCAAAGTCGAAAAGACCCGGGGTGTCGATTATATTAAGCTTGCAGTCCTTCCACTCAATCGGAGCGACGGCTGCCGAGACTGAAACATTTCTTCTTCTCTCCTCGGGGTCAAAGTCAAGAACGGCTGTACCGTCGTCAACTCTGCCGAGTCTGTCTGTCAGACCTGCGATATATAGCATAGCCTCAACGAGGGTCGTTTTGCCTCGTCCGGCGTGACCCGCAACGGCAATATTTCTGATATCCTTAGCGTTATAGTACTTCAAAAGAAAACCTCCTTATCGTTCTACATTGATTTCAGCGCACCTTTGAGAATTTTGAACGCAGAATTGCAACAAAAATAGAGTTCCTATCAATGTATCAACATTCTAACTATATCACATATTACTATAAATTTCAATAGGTTTTTAAAAAATATGTTAAATATTATTAAAAACAGAGTAAAAAATATGGACGCAAGCGTTGGCCTGCGTCCTGAAATGTTGCGGGGAATTATTTTGCTTCGGTCTTGGGATAAAGCTTGCCGAGATCGTCAAGACCGACCGAAACTCTGAGAATTGTCAAAGCGTCCGTGGAGTTTACAATGCCGCTTGCGTCAAGGTCTGCGGCAACGAAGTCCGTTCCCTCAAGGGTTGTAAGAGCTACCGAATGCCTGAGCACGCAAAGTGCGTCGGCGGAGTTAACTGCGCCGTCGTTGTTGACATCACCCATGAGAGCAAGGGTGTATGTGTCGGAAACGGTCGTGCCGTAGGTTGCGGTGAAGGTTACGCCCGTTGCGATTTTTTCAATCTTGCCTATGACAAGATCCTTGCCTATTGTGAAATCCGCCAAAATGCTTTCTTCCTTAGCGTCCTGAGCGAAAATCTTTATTGTTTTTGACTCTTTGTCAAGGGTGCAAATCGTTGCGGTGTTTTTAAGCTCAAAGGTAGTGTCAACCGTCTCCGAAGGGTCAAGAGTTACAAAATCAATGCCGTTCTTTGCGGCGTAGGCTTCTGCCTCGGTGGCAGCGTAGCCCTCAATCACACAGCTTTCATTGAGAACATAGCTTGTGGTTTCGGTCTTGTCGTCGTTCGTAACGGTTTCCTCGGAAAATCCGATTGCGTGGTTGCCGATCGTCGTGACGCTCTTTGCAATGCGGAAGGTGATTTTGTTTTCGCCGTTGTCGATATCAAGGAAAGCGTTTTCAGCCAGCTCCGTTATGCCTTCGCTAACAACAACCTTTTCGACCGGATAACCGTTCAAAACAAAGGACGGAATTGTGGTTTCATCAAAATTCATATCGGCCTTGCCCTCGCCGCTGACGGTTAAGGTCTTTGTCGCAGCGTCGTAGCTCCATGTCGATTTTTCGCCGCAAACGCCCTCATCTGCGCTTGCGTAGAACTCAAAGCCGTTAGCCTTTGCATAGGCTTCGGCAGCCGTGCCCTTACAGCCGACGATCACAAAGCCTTCGTTTTTAACGATTTTGCCGTTTTCGTCAAGATGATATCCGACCGCCTTTTCACCGACGGAGGTTATATTTTCGGAGATGATGAAGGAGTTGTAATTGCCCAAGAACGCATATGCGCCAAAGGTAGTTATCTCGTTTCCGACAATGAATTCTTTTGCGCCGCTGTTGAAATAAACGGGCATATCGTAAATCGAGAAGTCGGGCATTGCTCCGCTGCCGGTGAGGGTAACGGAAGCGTTTTCGTCGAGCGTCCATGTGATTTGCTCGCCGATTTTTCCGCTCTTTGCAAGAGGATCGCCGAGAGAATTAAAGCTTATGCCGTTTTCGGTCGCATATGTCTGTGCTGCCGAGCCGTCATATCCGGTAATGGCGAAGCCGCTGACGAGCGCACCTCTGTTGCCTATGCCGAGAGCCTTTTCGCCGATCGTTTTGACCGAATAAGGGATGCGGATTGCCGTCAAGGAAGTGCAAATAGAGAAGGCTTCTTTTTCGATAGTTTGAATTCCTTCGGGAATGAGGGCTTTTTCAAGTCCTGTGCAGCCGGAGAATGTGCCCTCGGAAATCTTTTGAATTCCGGCGGGAATTGCGATTTCTTTAAGCTTGGCGCAGCTGTCGAATGCCGAGATTCCGATATAGCTCATGCTTTCGCCGAGCGTTACCGTTTTAAGCTGTTCGCAGCAATAGAAGGCTCTGTCACCGATCGTTTCGAGCGACTTTGAAGCCGTGAAGCTCTCCAAAGCCGTACACAAACCGAATGCGCCGGAATCAATCGTAGCTACCGTATCGGGAAGGATAATATTTTTAAGAGCCGAGCATTTATAAAAAGCATTCTTTCCAATCTTTGTCAAACCGTCCGGAAGCTCAACCGTCGAAAGCGAGGTGCAGCCCATGAAAGCGCTGTCGCTTATCTCCGTAACGCCGGATTTGATTGTAACGCTTTTCAGCGCAAGGGAATTTGAAAATGCGCCGACGCCGATTTTTTTGATTGTTGAGGGAATGATAGCGGCAACAAGCTCTGTGCTTTTTCTGAACGCATAGTTGCCTATGCCGGTGATCTCGCTGCCGAATTCGATAGTATTGTAAGCGCAGCCCGCCCAAGGGATTGTGGATTTTCCGGTGGTGTCCTCGTAGGTGTCGTAATCCGGAATATCTCCTTTTCCTGCAAAGGTGAGCGTCTTGCTTTGATAATCAAAGCTCCATGTAACCTCAGAGCCTTCGATTGTCACGGCGGCCGAGGCCGTGATTGTCGCAAATCCGGCGCAGCATACCGTCAGCATAATGCAGAGCGTTAATGCCATAGAAACAAGCTTTTTCATTTCAACTTCTCCTATCTATTATTATATAATGGTTAAAAGCCGTGGCTTTTTCGATTAACCGCATATCAAATCAGAGCGAAATCATCGCCGAGCAATGAGCTTTGATCCGATCGCCGTCTTCTTTGTCATTATAAATCATTTTCATCTTTGTGTCAATAACCCAAAAATGTCGGCAATCAGGCGGCTCGTGCGGCATGAAAATGCACCGCACAAGGAAGCGTCCCTGTGCAGTGCGGCAGAAATTTACGGTGATATCGCACAATGAGAGAAATGCAGTATCGCCTTTTAAAGAAAAGAAAAAAAGGGGGAACGGTCCGACGTGTGCAACATCGAACCGTTCAAGGGAAAGAGAAAATAAAAATGAAAATAGAGATAATTATCTCCACAGCTATAATATTATATCATTGCTGTGAAAATGTTGTGATTGTGTGAACAATTTATTAACATTTTCGAGAATTTAAGATTTTTTTGCGAGTAATTTATCTTTTTGGTAAAAATAAACGCTGTATAATAATGAAAAAGAAAAATAACGGCTGGTTTTTGAACCTATTATTATAAAA
>CAVFTC010000066.1:0-11658 GCA_963625295.1 Bacteroides faecis | reverse complement strand
AAATCTTACTGCGCAATCCGCACACCCCAATTGTGCGGTATTGCCTTAAAAATTATCGCATTTGAGCAAAAAAAAGTCAATAGACGAATTGCTGATTATTTGTAAACAAAAATATAATTGTCTGTTGCTTTTTTAGTTATTTATAGCTTATTTTCGGCATACAATTTGTTATGGCAAAGGAAATTTTCAGAGGTGAACAGTCATGGATGATGCCGAAATAAAATCAACGAAGAATCCCGAGAACACCGAAACGACAAAAAAGAGGGGCGAGCCTCTCAATCCGGTGACGGTCGTTCAGCTTGTTGTGTGCCTGTTTGCCGTGGCTTCGGTTTTTCTGATCGGCAGACTCAGCCCGCAGACATTTGAGTTTATCAAAAACGAGTATAACAGGATAATGTCCGTTGACATGAATGCCGAGGAAATCGCTTCCTCCGCCAAAAAGATAATCGAAAAAGCGGAAGCGGAGGAAGTTGAGCAGACTACAGAGGAGAAAACGACCGATGAAAAAAAGAGCGATAATGCTGTTAAAAGCGCAGCTGACGAGGACTCCGTGGCGGTCATGTCACTTTTTAAAAGCGACGAGGAAATAACCGTTCCCGTTCACGGCGAGATAACCTCGGAATACGGCAACCGAACCAACCCCGTTTCAGGCGAATATCTGATGCATTCGGGCGTTGATATTGCCGCAAGTCAGGGCACTGAGATCAGGGCGGCATACAGCGGAATCGTCAGCGAGGTCGGCAGCAACAGCGTGGGCGGAAATTACATAAGCCTTGTGCACAAGGACGGCAGCGAAACGCTCTATTGCCATTGCTCGAAGATCATTGCGGAGAAGGGCGATGTGATACGAGCCGGCGAAACGATTGCGCTTGTCGGCAGCACGGGCAGAAGCACGGGTCCTCATTTGCATTTTGAAATTACCGTTGACGGCAACACGGAGGATCCGCTTTTGTATCTGCCGCATGAAAACGGCGAGGTATGAAGCTTCGCATACGGGGAGTTCCCGTCACAATTGACTATTATTTTATCGCCGTTTTGACGCTGATGCTTGTTGTCTTTGAGAACGAAAGCATTTTGATATGCTTCGTTTTTTGTGTTCTGCACGAGCTGGGGCATCTGGCGGCGATGGCTTTTTTCGGCGAAAAAGCGAGGAGCGTGACCCTCGGCTATTTCGGAATGAAAATTGACTGCGGAGTGAGTCTTTTGCCGAAATTTCCGGAAATTGTTATTGCTGCGGCCGGGCCGTTTGTCAATCTTGCGGTGATGATTATTTGCCGCTTTTTTGAGCTTGACGAAGCAGCAAGGATAAATCTCGGTCTTTGCGTTTTCAATCTTCTGCCCGTCGGTATGCTTGACGGCGGAAGGATTCTTTCTGCGCTTGTTTCCGAGAGAACGCTGCGAATAATCGGTGTAACGGTCGGCGTTATTATTTGCGTCTTAGGAGCGGTTACGGCAATATATACAAGGAGCAATTTTATTATTCTCATTGTTTCGCTTTATGTTTTGATAGGTGCAATCAAATAAAGGCAACACCGCACATCTCAATTTTGCGGATTGCCCCTAAAAATTTTCCATAGAATAAAACCCTAAGAATGAAAGAAAATAATGTCAGGGTGATTTCTATGGAATTTTTTACGGCTTTTTTGATTGGCGGACTGATTTGCGTTATCGGTCAGCTTCTTATTGATGCGACGAATCTGACTCCGGCACGAATACTTGTTGCCTTTGTCGTGCTCGGCGTTGCGCTGGAGGCGTTGGGAATCTATCAGCCTATTGTGGATTTTGCCGGCTGCGGCGCAACCGTGCCTCTGACCGGCTTCGGCTACACACTTGCCAAAGGAACGGAAAAGGCGATAGGCGAGCAGGGCTGGCTTGGAATTTTGACCGGACCGCTGACTGCCGGAGCGGCAGGAATAGCGACGGCGCTGATATCGGGTCTTGTTGCGGCGGCGGTGACAAAGCCGAGAAGCAAATGAAAAAAGGAGTAAGCCTTCAAGCTTACTCCCGTTTTGATTTGGATTTATTTTGCCTCTACTTCAACAGGCTCTTCAGCCTCGCAGCATGAGCAGGAAACATAATCGCTCTCGTCGTCATCGGCAACCTCGTTCTTGCAGGGAAGAACCTTGGTTACAAGATAATAAACGCCTGCAATAGCGCCGGCGATAGCAACAAGAATGCCGACTACCTTAAAAATCTTCTTTATAACATCGCACATGATTGAAAACCTCCAAAGTTTATTTTTCATAATTATAGTATAAGAGCGGCATAAAGTCAAGCCCTTTTACAATAAATTCATGAATTGTACACAAAAGAAACGGTTTGTAAAAAACAAAAGGACGGAATGATCCGCCCGATATGTTTATTACTATCAGTCTGCAAGAAGCTTAGCAAGAGCCGACTTCTTTCTGGCAGCGTTGTTCTTGTGAATAAGGTTCTTTGCGCAAGCCTGATCTACCTTCTTGATAGCGGCTCTGACAACTGCTTCCTTATCTGCTGCGTTTGTTTCAGCGGCAGCGTGTGCCTTTTTGATAGCGGTCTTCATTGCAGAATTTCTTGACTTGTTGCGTGCAGCCTTGGTCTGGTTAACAAGCACTCTTTTCTTAGCTGATTTGATGTTTGCCATTGTTGCACCTCCTTTAATAAATGCATTACACAGTTAGTTATGATATCATTAAATCGTGAAAAATGCAAGTGTTTTTTTATATTTTATTTAAAAAAGACGGATTTTTTTAACACACCCTCATTAAACCTAACGATTGGAGTGAGAAAGATGGAGCTGAGAACCGACCTTGCGCTTGAAAAGCGTGAAATCCTCGGCGGGATTAAGCCTGACGGGGTCGAATGCGAGGAATTCACGGAGGGCAGTGTGCGCTTCACCAAAATAAAAATTCTCAACGAAAAGGGGAGCGAGGCACTTGGAAAGCCCGTCGGGACTTATATTACCGCCGAGATTCCGCAGCTTATGAAAAATCCGATAAACGATGAGACGGTCATAGAGTCTGTTGCAAGGCAGCTTAGGCTGCTTCTTCCCGATGATGGTGCAGTGCTTGTGGCTGGCTTGGGGAACACCGATATAACACCCGATGCCGTAGGACCGAAAAGCGTTTCAATGGTGCTTGCGACCCGTCACATAGACAAGGCTCTGTCCCGTGAAATCGGACTCGGCGAATTGAGAAGCGTTGCAGGCTTTGTGCCCGGTGTTTTGGGCAGAACGGGTCTTGAAGCGGCGGAATCGGTGAGGGGTATCGTTAACTCTGTTTCTCCGTCAGCGGTGATAGTTGTCGACGCTCTTGCCGCCAGACGGCTTTCAAGGCTCGGGACGACCGTTCAGCTTTCCGATACGGGGATAATTCCCGGCTCGGGCGTTGGCAATGCGAGAAATGAAATATCCGAGCGCACCATCGGCGTTCCCGTTATATCCGTCGGGATTCCGACGGTCGTTGACGCTCAAACGCTTGTCAACGATCTGACCGGATCGGAGGGTAAGCTTTCGCAGGAAAACCGAAGCATGATAATCACACCCAGAGAGATCGACATTGTTATCGAAAGAGCCGCCGAGCTTATCGGAATGGCGATAAACAAGGCTCTTCAGCCGAACATCTCCGTTGATGAAATGATGATGCTCGTTGGGAATTGATTAGGTTATAGCAGTTATCTTATTTGTGAGATTGTTTCCGTTCCGATGGCATAACCCGCAACTATTGCAACATCGCTGTCATAAACATCATTATCAATATCAACATCGGCGGCGTATTTTATGCAGTCGTCGTATTCGCCGAAGCCGTTGATAATACAATTGATGATTACGGCGTCCTGTCCGTCAACCTTACAGTCTCCGTTGACATCTCCGAAAATGATGACGGTGTAGCTCTCGTAAAGCTCGCCGGATATGGTGTAAACATTATAGAGTGAGCCGGTTCCGTTTCCGTTGGCGGTCGGAATAAATTCGGCAGTGCCCGTGCCGTCCTTGACGGTGACATAGTTTGCGATGTCGGCAAAGCCCTCGTCAAGTCCGTAGATATAGTCATTTTTTATATCGTGCGTTGCGGATGTGTTGTAATTAAACTCAACATCTGGCTTTATTGCCGAGTAGTCAAGAAGCTCAACAGCATTGAGCATTTTGTAGGTATAGGTCTTTGATGTTGAAACGGTGGAGTTTGAGGCAACGGTTTTGGTTGAACTGTTTTTTACCGAGTCGTAAACCTCGCTAACGGTTTTGTCTGGGTAAACCGACATATATAATGCAATGCAGGCACTGACAAGCGGCGTGGCCTGTGATGTACCCGATGACAAAAGAAATTTTCCTGCTGCAAGTCCGCAGCCCGGGATAGATTCTCCGGGGGCGACTATGTCATAATATTGTCCGTTGCTGTCGTCATAGTTTGAGAAGTCCGTCAGTGTGTATAGGTCGCTTTTACCGCTTGCCATAACGCCGATAACATTGCTTGCGGCGGCAGGGTAGAACAAACCCGCTGATGAGCCGATAGCACTGTTTCCTGCGGCGGCAACAAGTGCAATATTGTCTGCATAAGCAGCGTTAACGGCTTTTTCGATTGTCTGTGGATATGTTCCGGTTATACTTAAAGACATGCTTATGATGTTTGCACCGTTACGGTGTGCATAAACTATTGCATTGGCAACGGCATCGACCGTTATAGTGCTTTTTTCGTTTGAAGAATTGTTATCGTCGCTCGCAACCTTCAAAAGCATCAGATCTGCTCCGAACGCCGCACCGACAAAGTTACTTCCGTTTGACGCCATTCCGATGATTCCTGCGACATTTGAACCGTGTCCGCTGTCGATGAATGCAGTTCCGTCCGAACGGTAAACCGGGCTGATATCAGAGCTGTTGTTTGCTGTGTTCCAACCGTGATTGCCGTTTCCGTCGTCCCAAAGATTGACCGGGAAATCGGTTGCTTCAAGGTTGAAGCCGTTATCTATGACAGCTATTGTTACCCCCTCGCCGCAGGTTTGATATTTTTCCCACGCTGCGGGAATATTCATAACGGTGTCAAGATACCATTTTTCATAGGTGAGGTAAAAATTTGTCGGCGTTGTAATTTCCGTCGGCGTTGAATAGCCGCAGGTTTCAAGAAGATAGTTAGGCTCGGCATAAACAACACCGCTTATTTTCTCTAATTTACGACAGGTTTCTTCAACATCGCCTGTGATTTTTGCAACATATGTCGTTGAGCTTTCGGTAACCGAGCTTGTTTGAATCGAGCTGTCATAGCTGTCAAGCGCAGTCATTTCCGTAATGCCGATAGATGAAAGCTTTGACTTGAAATTCGACGCCGAACGCAGAACCCTTGACGAAGAAGCGGGCGGGGAGTATTCAAAAATGACCTCGTCCTCAACATAGTCGGCTGTGATTGCTTCCTCTGCGGTTGCGGAAAAAGGCAGACAAACACAGGCAATGACCGTTGCAAGCAGAATGCAAAACAATTTTTTAAATTTCATAATATCACATCCTTTGGTAAAAATAGTACGGGGTGATTATATTGAAAAAAACAATATCGATAATTTTGGTGGGAATTTTGATCTTTTTAACATGTGCCTGCTCCGCAGATACTTCCGAAAAAATGACAACGGAAGCTTCAACGGCGGAAAATGTTGCCGGAAAAACTCAAAAGAAAGCTGCAGCGACCTATACGGGCTATCCTGCGCTTGAGCCGGTGACATTGACCTGCACCGATCCCGAAAATTCAAGAGGGCTTTCGACCGAGAAAATATCACATTCCTACGGCGTCGCAAGCAACGGACAACCTCATCAAATCTCCGTTGATTCCGAAAAATTCTTTGAAAGCAAGAATTTTAGAGCGGTGACCTATGACGCAAGCACTAAGGAAAAGGTGCTTTACCTCACCTTTGATTGCGGCTATGACAACGGCTATACGGAGAAAATTCTCGATACCCTCAAGGAAAAGAATGTCAAGGCGGCTTTTTTCTGCACAGCCGATGAGTTGAAGTCTGCTCCAGAGGTCATTGCGAGAATGATAAAGGAGGGGCATATCGTCGGAAATCATTCGACAACGCATCCGAGCTTTGATGAAATAAGCCGCAGCGAGATGACGAAGGAAATACAGGATTGCGACAACTATCTTCGCTCAAATTTCGGATATACCTCGCCATATTTTCGCTTTCCGAAGGGCGAATATTCCGAATGTGCGCTGGAGCTTGTCGGATCACTGGGCTACACAAGCGTGTTTTGGTCGCTTTCCTATGCAGATTGGGACACAAAGGCTCAAAAGGGTGCGGATTATGCCTTTCAAAAGGTGACGGCACGCCTGCATCCGGGAGCCGTAATTCTCCTGCACGCCGTTTCGTCGGACAATGCCGGGGCTATGGCGAGGATAATCGACTATGCAATCGAGCAGGGCTATGAATTTAAAAGCTTGGACGACTTGCCCGTTCGGGTGACCGCCGAATAATTCCGCCGCCTTAATGCTCGACTGTCCAATATGCAATTTTCATACAAATTATATCATAAGTCGAAAATTTATACAACTGTTTTTTGAAAAATTGAACAAAAATGAAAAATTATGCAACCGCCGGTTTGTCAGTGACACAATTCTCGGCGGTTGCCCTTGCAATTAAGGCTTTGAAATGTTATAATTACTCTATCAAATTATCGGAGGAATGAATTTATGGCTTCACAGCTTTCAATGCCCTCAAAGGGCGACATGATTGCAATTATGCAAACAAACAGGGGAACGATCAAGTTCAAGCTTTTTCCGAACGAGTGCCCAAAAACCGTGGAAAACTTCACGACTCATGCAAAAAACGGTTATTACGAGGGAATCATATTCCATCGTGTCATCAATAATTTTATGATCCAGGGCGGCGATCCGACAGGCACGGGTCGCGGCGGCGAGAGTATTTGGGGCGGCTCGTTTGAGGATGAGTTCGATCTCGGACTTCACAATCTCAGGGGTGCGCTTTCAATGGCAAACGCAGGTCCCGGCACAAACGGAAGTCAGTTCTTCATCGTTCAGGCCGGCACGGTTGACGGCAACCTCATGGGTCAGATGGAGATGATCGGCGAAAGGATGTTCCCGGCTCAGTGCATCGAGGACTATAAAAAGGTCGGCGGAACTCCGTGGCTCGATTTTAAGCATACGGTTTTCGGTCAGGTATATGAGGGAATGGATGTTGTGGACGAGATTGCCAAGACAAGAGTTGACCTCATGGACAAGCCGTTCGACGATGTTGTTATCGAGAAGATAGAAATCGGAGAGTACGAGGGCTGATTTCGGGCATAGGGCAGCCGTTGACAGAACGGTTACCTTTATGCAGAAGGAGGATAAAGATGAAGCATATAAAAGCTTTTATTGCGTCGGCAGTTGTTATCGCCTTGCTGATATTTACCGCCGTGTTCGTTGTTAGCGCATACAACACGGGTAAAATCGGCAACAAGGACGAAAAGGTCGCAAACGGTTTTGTTGAGGATATTCAGGGCGTTTGGAAGAACACTTCCACCGGCACTATTGCCTCAAAGGTCAATTCCGTGCGCTTCGGCGAGGACGGAAAGCTGACGGTTGTGGTTCTCGGTCAGACGGCAAGCGGAACATATACAGATGAATACGATCTCGATTCAAAAAAGCATACCCTGACCGTCAAGGGAAATATCTACGGCGGATTTTCGATCGAACGCTCGTTTGATGCGGTGCTAAACGAGGATAAGGATACGCTTACACTCAAGGACACAAAAGGCTCGTTTGATTTTACTCTTGTGAAAACCGATGAAGCGGAATTGACGACGGAAAAGACGACAAAGCCGGAGAAAACAACCGAATCAAAATCTGCGGAAACGACCGCTTTGACCGGAGATGCGGCAAAATTTGCCGATGCGCTGCTCGGCAAATGGACTTCAAAGCTCAGCTCGGCGTCGGGATATGAATTTATTGATTCCTCAACGGTCAGAATTTCTCTTGTCGGCTTTTCGACCGACGGAACATATTCGCTTTCGCTCAACGAAAACGGCCAATGTGAGCTTAAAATAAACTATGTAAGCCTTGCTGGCGTGACGGTTTCCAACACATACATTGCCGAAATAGGCGAAACGGAGCTTACTCTTATCCAAAAGAACGCCGAATCCGTTTCCGTGACATATAATAAAGCGCAATAAAAGGCTGTGTTTACAAAAATTTTAAAATTATATTGATTTTACTACTTGTTATATTCCGTAATTTGGTATATAATAAAATGAAACTAAGCGGAGGTGTTTACAATGACGGATAAAACGATTCAGTTTTCTATAAGGGAAGACCATGAGAAGGAAATGAAATCGACTCTGAAAACCGTATATAATGCTCTGAGCGAGAAGGGCTATAATCCCACCAGCCAGATCGTCGGTTATCTTCTTTCCGAGGATCCGACATATATCACCACTCACAACAACGCAAGAAGTCTTATCCGCAGGATAGACCGTGATGAGTTGCTCCAGTCCTTGGTTAAAAATTATCTTAAAGATTAAGAAAGGCTGATATAAATGGCAGTTAAGAAAAAGGGAGAACAGTTCCTGACCTACAGAGGAAAGCCTCTTGTTCGCAGCGGTAACATGATTTATTACGGAAACATGAACGACCCGTTCGTTATTATGCTTCAAATCATGAACACCAAGCAGCAGGGTGATATTGAGGTTCCCGACAGAGTTCTCATTCAGCTTCTCAATACCGACCCGGATTGTCGCCCGAAGGAGCGTATTGTAAAGAAGAGCGAAAAGCACGGCCTTTACAATGCAATGGATATCGGTACAATCTGGCTTGAGAGAGCACTTAAATAATAGCCGGTTAAGGCGATTTGCACCCCGAATTGTGCGGTGCAGCTTTGTTTCCCACTGCCGCCGTTATGCATAGTATAAAATAGGCGGTGAGACAATTGAAGCGAAAAAGAAAAATTACCCCGATCGTTGCGATGCTTCTTGTCGTGCCGATCGGGGTTCTGCTTATTATGGCGGAAATTCGCATATCCAATGTGCGAAAAGAGCTTATAAATTATGCGGCGAGGAATGCTGCTTCTGCGGCGGCAACGGCAGGCGTTGAGAATTCCCTTGATACCGACAGAGTGAGATATGCCGATTTGATAAAATTCGGCAGAGACAAAAACGGGAATATCGTGTCTGTTACGACCGACGCATATTATCTGAATAAAATCGGCAACAGTATCGGTGACGAGATAGACAAGCGCATAAACCGAATGAGATCCTATGTTATAAAAATACCGTTCAGCGTGATTTTTAACGAGCAGCTTATCAACGGCAGAGGGCCGAAAATGCCGCTGATATTTGTAATGACGGGAATAACGACGACCGATTTTGAAAACGAGTTCACGGCGGCAGGGGTCAATCAGACGCATCACAGAATAATGATGAACATAACCGTGAACACATATGTTGTTCATTCCGGCAGCGTTACCGTTGTTCCGTATCAAACCAATGTATGTATTGCGGAAAGTATAGTCGTAGGAATCACACCGCAGGCGTTTGCGGAAATTATTTGATAAAAGTTGTAAACCTTGCTTGAATTTGATATAATAAATTCAGATAGCTTTGTTAGGACGAAGCTGCAAGCAGAATTTTTAAATTTGGAGTACAGCCATGAGTGAATTTGAAAAATTAAGTGAGCGTGCAAAGGAATTGAGAGATCTTCTCAATTACCACAGCCACAAATATTATGTTGAGGATAATCCTGAAATCGAGGATTTTGAATATGATAAGCTGATGAGGGAGCTTTCCGATATTGAAGATAAGTTTCCCGAGCTTGTCACGCCCGATTCCCCAACAAGGCGGGTCGGCGGCAGTGCGGACGGTCAGTTCACCCCGGTTGAACACACCGTGCGAATGGAGAGCTTGCAGGACGCTTTCAGTCTTGACGAGCTGAGAGCCTTTGACAAGAGGGTTAAGGAAGCCGAACCGAGTGCAACCTATGTTGTCGAGCCGAAAATCGACGGACTTTCCGTTTCGCTTGAATATGAAAACGGCGTGTTCAAAAGAGGCTCGACCCGTGGCGACGGAGCGGTCGGCGAGGATGTCAGCGCAAACCTTTGTACAGTTGGTTCAATTCCTCTGCGCCTAAAAAAAGAGCTTGACGAGATTGAGGTCAGGGGCGAGGTCTATATGCCCCGTGAGGTTTTTATGAAGCTCGTTGAGCAGCAGGAGAATAACGAGGAGAAGCCGTTTAAAAATCCACGAAATGCGGCGGCAGGCTCGCTCAGGCAGAAAGACCCGAAAATCACGGCAAAGCGCCGTCTTGACATTTTTGTTTTCAATATCCAGCGCATAAACGGCAAGGTGCTGACGGGTCACAAGCAGTCGCTTGATTACATTAAAGAGCTTGGCTTCAAGACTATCCCGTTCTATACTCCGTGCACGAATATAGAGGACGCAATCAAGGAGGTTGAGCGAATCGGTGAAATAAGAGGAACACTGCCCTTTGATATCGACGGCGCGGTTATTAAGGTTGACAGCTTCGAGCACCGTGAAGCTTTGGGCAGCACATCGAAGTTCCCCAAATGGGCGATCGCCTTTAAATATCCGCCTGAGGAGAAGCAAACCAAGGTCGTTGATATCGAAATAAATGTCGGCAGGACGGGTGTTCTGACTCCGACGGCTGTGTTTGAGCCTGTCATGGTCGCAGGCTCGCTGATAAGCCGTGCAACTCTCCACAATCAGGATTTCATCACCGAAAAGGATATACGCATCGGCGACACGGTAACGATTCGTAAAGCCGGTGATATCATTCCCGAGGTGCTGAATGTTGTCGAGCATTCGGGCGCATCGCTTCCGTATATCATGCCGTCTGTTTGCCCGTCATGCGGTGCAAGGGTTGTCCGTGAGGAGGGAGAGGCGGCGGTTCGCTGCCTTAATACCGACTGTCCGGCTCAGCTTTTGCGTAATCTTATTCATTTTTGCTCCCGTGACGCAATGGACATTGAAGGACTCGGCGAGAGCAACATTGAGCTTTTTGTAAATTCCGGATTGATAAAGACGCCGGCGGATATCTATGCGCTTAAAAAGGAGCAGATTGTTCCTCTCGAAAGAATGGCGGAGCAATCGGCGAATAACCTTGTTGCCGCAATCAACGAATCAAAGAAAAACGACCTTTCCAAGCTCATTTTTGCCTTGGGAATTCGCCATGTGGGACAAAAGGCGGCGAAGCTTCTTTCTGAGCGCTTCGGAACGATGACTGCTCTGATGAACGCAAGCTTTGATGAGATCATGACGATCGACGGCTTCGGCGCAATTATGGCGAAGAGCGTAGCCGAGTATTTCAATATGCCCGAGAGCATTGAACTGATAGATAAGCTCATGGCGGCGGGGCTCAACATGAAGTCGCTCAAGGAAGTCAAGGATATGCGCTTTGCGGGCAAGACATTTGTCTTGACGGGAACTTTGCCGACCTATAAGAGAAGCGAAGCGGCGGAGATAATCGAGAGCTTTGGCGGAAAAACTGCTTCGTCGGTTTCAAAGAAAACAGATTTTGTTTTGGCAGGCGAGGAGGCAGGAAGCAAGCTTCAAAAGGCGACCGACCTCGGCATAAAGATTATCAATGAGGACGAGCTTCGAGAGATGATAAAATAAATAAAATAAATAAAATAAATTAAAAATTTTTTAAAAAAACACTTGCAATTCTGAAATTCTGTGGTATAATAACATTC
>CAVFTC010000065.1:0-11897 GCA_963625295.1 Bacteroides faecis | reverse complement strand
GACGAAAAATCTTACTGCGCAATTCGCACACCTCAATTGTGCGGTATTACCTTAAATAAAGATATTATATTGTAACAGAGAGGTAACATACTATAAAAATTCTTTTTATTAACGGCAGCCCGAACGAAAACGGAAATACTGCTCATCTTGCCTCAATTATTTTGAATGGCAAGGAATACGAAACACTTAATTTAACCAACTTCACAATCGGCTCTTACGGTCAGACTCTTCCTAATGACGGACTTGACAGAGTGATTGAAAAGATGAAAGAGGCTGACACAATCGTTATCGGCTCTCCGCTTTATTGGCATAATATTTGTGGTGCTGTTCGTAATGTTTTAGACCGTTTTTACGGCAAGGTTGATGAGAGCGAGCTCTCAGGCAGAAAATTCTATTTTGTTTTCCAAGGTGCTGCACCCGAAAAATGGATGCTTGATGCAGGCGAATATACCATGAAACGCTTTGCAGGTCTTTACGGTATGGAATATATGGGAATGGCAACAACCGTCAAGGAAGCAAAGGAACTCGGAAAAGCCATAGGATAATCGGATAACAAAATAACTAAAGCAATACCGCACATTTCGATTTGTGCGGTATTGCCTTTAGTTTTATCTAAGCATTGAAATTGCGTCGGTAATCGTTTTTTCGTAGGCTTCCTTGCCGTATTTGTCTACATCGGCTTTGTTCCTTTCGCCGTGGGTCAGACAGCCGGCGCCGCCGATACATCCGCCGACGCAAGCCATACCCTCGATGAAGTTTGCGTCCAGCCTGTCCTTGCTCTTTTTAAGCAGAGCGGTACGGCAGGCTTCAATTCCGTCGCAGGCGCAGGGATTAAGCTCAAAATCGGTGATCTCCTGCTCCTTGAGAGCCTCTGCAACAGCGTCCGAAAGACCGCCGCTGCGGGCAAATATGCGTCCGAAATACGAAGCGTTGTCGAGCACTCCCTCGCTCAGGGACATGATGTCAATATCCTTGCTGTCAAAGAGAGCCTGAAGCTCCTCAAATGTCATTGCGGCATCGACATAGGGCGAAACGGACTCCTTCTGAACCTCTGCTTTTTTTGCCGTGCAGGGGCCTATGAATACAACCTTGCAGTTTTGTTCACGGGATTTAATATACTTTGAAACCGCTGCCATCGGGGAAAGATTATGCGAAACATGCGGCAGAAGCTGCGGAAACGCCTTTTCGATATACGATACAAACGCCGGGCAGCATGAGCTTGTCAGGAAGCCCTTTTCGGCAAGCTCCTTGGATTCGGCATAGGCAACCATATCTGCGCCGAGAGCAGCCTCGATGACCGTGTGGAAGCCCAGTTCCTTGAGTCCGGTAATGACCTGACCGAGCTTTGCATACTTGAACTGACTTGAGATGGACGGAGCGACGACGGCATAGACCTTATATTTCTTGTTGTTTTTACTTTTTCTGATAAGGTCAATAACATCAAGAATATACGATTTATCCGTAATTGCGCCGAACGGGCACTGATAAACGCAAGCGCCGCAGGCAATGCACTTCTCATTGTCAATTGCAGCTGCCTTGTTCTCGTTCATCTTGATCGCCTTTATCTTGCAGGCGTTCTCGCAAGGACGCTTACGGCTGATAATTGCCGTGTAGGGGCAGACTCTTGAGCAAGCTCCGCATTCCTTACACTTTGTTTTGTCGATGTGCGCAACATGGTTCTGATCAAATGTTATCGCATCAAAGCGGCAGGCGTCCATACAGCGGTGAGCAAGACAGCCTCGGCAGGCGTTGGTTACCTCGTAGCCGCCCATCGGGCATTCGTCGCAGGCGGTTTCGATAACCTCGATAATGTTCGGGTTTGTCTTGTTGCCGCCCATGGCAATCTTCACACGCTCGCCGAGAATTGCACGCTCCTTGTATACGCAGCAGCGCATTGTCGGGGTATTGCCCGGAACGATGGTCTTGGGGATTTCGAGAATATTATCCAAAAGCGTATCGTCCCATGCATGGCGGGCTACTTCACGGAGAACCTTGTATTTAAGATATTGCACCTTTGTGTCGAATTTATATAGCATTTTTTTCCTCCTTAGAAATAGCTTACCTTGATCTTCTTGCCCATTTGTTTTAAACAATTTAAGAGTTCTTCGACAAGATTCATCTTAATATTGAAATTTATCGGCAGATCCGGGTTCTGATGAGCGGGATTGACAGCTCTGCCGACATAAAAATTGATGTCCGTTGCTTCTTCAAACAGCAGGCGGCAAATCCTCGACGCACCGTCCTGCTTTATGCTCCATTGGTCATAAAGCTCGTTGTTGCCGAGCGCATCCTTGGCGTATTCTATGACCTTGTTGATGGTTATAACTCCCTCGGTTACGAGGTCAACGCCCTCGATTTCGGCAATCGGCGGGACATCGCTCTGCTCAAAATTGAGCGTTGCTTTGACGGGCTTGCCGAGGTATTTCGCTGCGATTGAAGATGTTGTACCGCCGCAAACAATGTGCTTGCCCTCCTTTGAGAAGAACAGGCTCATCATACGGTCGCAGTCGTCCCTGTTGCGGGGCGGACCGAAGAGCAGATTCATCGGTTCTCTTTTTCTGATACGAACCACGCACGCCGTCGCATCGTCGCCGGGGTGGAAGCCGTACTGCTTGTTGCACTCGTCAATAAGCATCGTTGAAAGAGTTTTTGCAGTATATCCGAGGTCGGCTATCATTTCCATGAAGCTGATAATATCCTCCCTGCGCCAGCCGAAATTATAGGCAATGCCTATTCCGGCATGGGGACAGCCGTCGCTCATGGCGATGAAAATGTCGTTCTCCTGCAGGTCGATGATGGATTTGTATATCTGCTTTCCGTTTATATTCAGCTCGTTTTTGGGATAGTCATAATTTTTACCGTCCCTGAGCAATATCACATGAGGGTTATCATACTGGATAAGTTCGGCCGTTTCATTGTTGATCAGATGAATAATGGTGAAGGTCGAATAAGCGACTCCTCGAACGGAGCATATGGGAAGCGTTGCGGCGATGGTGGAAACACATTCCTCAAGAGAAAGACCCTCCGCCATCATCGTGGAGATTATTTTAGAGGTGAGCGTTGAAAGAATGCTCGCCTTAACTCCGCTTCCGAGGCCGTCCGCAAGCACTATGACAGTTGAATTTTCGTTCTGCTCAACTATATCCACATGGTCGCCGCAGAGCTGTTCGCCCTCGTGATTTATACTTTTCCAGCCGATGTCAGCACACAGATTATTCATCGCTGATCGACTCCTTTAGTTTAGTAAGCGCAATTTTTGTTTCAGCCGCCGTCTCGCCGAGAAGAGAAGCGATTTCCTGAACGATTCTCATCTGATTGTCAACAACACGGTCGGCGATTTCAACCGTTCGGTGGCTGATTTTTTCCTTCTTCTCCTTCTGATTTTCCTCCTCGGTAACATCACGAAGAATACAAACCAGAAGGCGATATTCCTTGTCGTAAAGTATCGATTCCTCAACATATTTTTCATATTCGGCAAGGTAGGTTCTCTTGTTGTGAATACTCTTGCCGCTGTTGAGCACGCTGAGAAAATCGGTCGGGTCAAGGATTCTGACGACCTGATCGCCCAGAATGACCGAAGCGTTGCGAATGTTGACAATTTTCAGAGCAGCGTGGTTTATCTGCTGAACCTCAAGCTTTTCATTAAGAACGATAAGTCCGTTCGGCGTGTTGCGCACGATCGTGTCGGAGAAGCTCTCCGCCTTATCCTTGAGGTAGGGCAGACACATGGAGATTTCCGCCTTGCCCTGAAGAATTGCAATCGCCTTTTCACGGCAGGTGTTGTAGCCGCAGGAACCGCAGTTCAACTCGTCGGAGGGCTTCATCTTGCCCATTTGACGGAGCGTGTCACGAATCTCGGACTCGGACGGCTGCTGAAGCTTTCTTTCGATGAAAGTAAACTTTTTCCTCAGCGTAAGCGGATCGGGGCTGTCAACCTCAAAATCCTTGTTGCCGGCGAACTTGGAAACCGCCGCATAATCCCTGACAGGGGAGCGGTGGAATTTTTCCATAACGGGGCCTCCGACGCAGCTTCCGACGCATGCCGACATCTCGATAAAGCAGCTGTGCAGTCCGCCTCGCTCGATATCGCGCAGAGCGGCAATGCAGTTTTCCGTTCCGTCGATAGCCATATAGGTGTAGCCCGTGTTTTCGGTATTCATGGTCTTGAGAACGCCGCCTGTGGTCGGGAAAAATCTTGCACGGCTGTTATCGTCATGATCCGTTTCCTGCTTTAATTCGATATTCTGCGACTTGAGCCAGTTTGTCAGCTCGTCAAAGGTCAGAACGGCGTCAACGATGCCCTCGTAATACTGAGCCTCGTCTTTTTTTGCAACGCACGGACCTATGAACACGGTCTTTGCATTGGGAATTCTCTTTTTGATATCCTTGCAGTGAGCCTGCATCGGAGAAAGAACATCGGCAAGAAAAGGCAGCGACGACGGAAAGTATTTTTGTATAAGAAGATTTATGGAATGACAGCAGGAAGATATGATTATATCATGGCTCTTTTCCTCAATCATTCGTTCATATTCGTTTTTGACTATGGTTGCGCCGACAGCGGTTTCCTCAACATCATAGAAGCCGAGCTGCTTGAGCGCATCACGCATTGCGCCGATGCCGACGCCCTCATAGTTGGCTATGAAGGACGGAGCAAGGCTGACAATGACGGGGTCGCCGCTTTGCAAAAGCACCTTGACCTTTTCCGTTTCGTCAACGATCTGTTTGGCGTCCTGCGGACAGACTACGAAGCACTGACCGCACATAATGCATTCATTGCCGATGATATATGCCTGATTTCCGGAAAAACGAATGGATTTGACCGGACAGTGACGAATACATTTGTAACAATTTTTACAGTTGGATTTTTTCAGAGTCAGACATTCCATTCCGTCAATTCCTTTCCTCGTTTATTTTGTTCAGCACCTTATCATTGAAAAAGCCATTAAAATTTTCGGGTGTAACGCCGGTGAAAATGTTGTCGTCTACTGTAACGGTCACACCGACACGATTGCACTTGCCGGTACAGAAACTACCGGCAAGTGTAATCTCGCTGTCAAGCTTATTTTCGGCAATAGCCTTTTGAAAAAGCTCTACCAATTTTTCCGACCCTTTCAAATGGCAGGATGAACCTACGCAAATTTGAACGATCATTTATTTTCACACCTTTGCAAGAACATTTTTATTAAAGAAGTCCTTTACCGTTTCAGGAGAAACCGAGAAAAATTCGTCGTCAACCGTGACGCAAACGCCCTCCTGACATCTTCCCATGCAGAATGTTCCGCCAAGCTCAACCTTATCGTTGAGTCCGTTTTCGTGAATAAGATACTGGAGCTGCTCAACTACCTGTCGTGAGCCCTTGATGTGGCATGATGAGCCGATACAAACCGTGATCTTCATTGAAATATCCCCCTATTTTATGTTTGATTATCTCAGATAATTGCCGACCGATCCGTGCTTGCTGATGTGAACCGGCCGGCGTTGCCTTAATTATTCGTAGTCAACAACATCAATCCACGAGTGCAGGAACTCACGCTCCGACTCGTTGCCCTTAACCGTCTGCGAAGCGGCTACAATAGGCATCCACTTCTGAACATACTGCTTAGCGGTATTGCTTCTGTCACAGAAAAGGTCAAGATACTTCTTTGCGCCGTCGATATCGCCGTTGAGCCAGAAAAGAAGATAGGTTCTTGCGGCGTCTGCGGAAGCGTTACCCTGAGTTGCGTGTGACCAGTCAAGGATATACGGTGTGCCGTCGTCAGTGATGATAATGTTGGTCGGGTTAAAGTCGCCGTGGCAAACCTTGTTGTGCTTGGGCATTGCCTCAAGTCGTGTGTGAAGGTCATAACGGGCGGTTGCGTTGAGATCGGTCTCGCTGATCTTTCTGTTCATCTTGTCCTTGAGCTTCGTAAGACCCTTGCAGGTCTTGCTGTGCATCTGAAGCTGAAGGTCAACAAACAGGCTGAGGTACTCGTCCTTCTTCTCCGGGTTTTCCTCCATCAAGCGGGCAAGAGTTTTGCCCTTGATGAACTCGGAAACGATGGTCCATTTGCCGTCAATGACCGTAACCTCAAGGATCTTCGGAATATTAAGTCCCGTTTCCTCGATACGAGCCTGATTGAGAGCCTCGTTGAGAACATCGGCTTTTGAATAATCCTCGCTGAAAACCTTAAGGCAGCGATCGCCGTCATGGTAAACGGTCTTGTCGGTTCTGACAGCAATAATTCTGTCCAAATTCATATATAATCCTCCTTACTCTTTGCGTTTGCCGTTTTATGCCTTGCGAGCAGCCTTTTTGGTCTTGCTCTTGCTGTCGGCAGCTTTAAAATCGGCAGCGGTGGGTTTTTCTTCCTCTGTGAAATGCTTGTTTCCGTAGTAAGCGTTGAGATACATCTGCTTAATCTCGCTCATGAGCGGATAGCGCGGGTTTGCGCCTGTGCACTGGTCGTCGAATGCCTGCTCCGTCATTGCGTCAAGACGGTCAAGGAAATCCTTCTCGTCAATGTTGTAATCACGGATAGTTTTCTTTATGCCGACTCTCTCCTTGAGAGCGTTAACAGCTTTGATAAGGTTCTCGAGGCTTTCCTCGTCGCTCTTACCGCCCAAGCCGAGTGCTCTTGCAACCTCGGCATAGCGTGCAAGGGTATGCGGATGGTCGTACTGTGAGAATGTACCCATCTTTGCCGGAGCTTCGGATGCGTTGAAGCGAAGAACCTCTTCAATCATGAGTGCGTTTGCAACGCCGTGCGGCAGATGATGGAATGCGCCGAGCTTATGAGCCATTGAGTGGCATACGCCGAGGAATGCGTTGGCGAACGCCATACCTGCCATTGTTGCGGCATTTGCCATCTTCTCACGAGCCTCGATATCGGTCTGACCGTTATCGTAAGCACGGGGCAGATACTCGAATATTACCTTGAGCGCCTGAATTGCAAGGCCGTCGGTATAATCCGTAGCCATCATTGAAGCGTAAGCCTCAAGAGCATGGGTAACTGCGTCGATACCCGAAGCAGCTGTAAGTCCTCTCGGTGCGCTCATATGGAAATCAGGATCGATAATTGCCATGTTCGGGAGCAGCTGATAGTCGGCAAGCGGATACTTAACACCTGACTTTTCGTCTGTGATAACTGCGAACGGAGTAACCTCCGAGCCTGTACCTGCCGAGGTCGGGATAGCGATGAAGTATGCCTTTTCGCCCATCTTCGGGAAGGTGTAAACACGCTTACGGATATCAATGAAGCGCATTGCCATGTCCATGAAGTCTGCTTCCGGGTGCTCGTAGAGAACCCACATGATCTTGCCCGCGTCCATTGCGGAGCCGCCGCCAAGTGCGATAATGCAATCGGGCTGGAATGCCTTCATCTGCTCTGCGCCCTCTTTTGCGCTGGCAAGAGTCGGGTCGGGAGCAACATTGAAGAATGTTGTATGAACGATACCCATTTCGTCAAGCTTGTCTGTGATGGGCTTTGTGTAGCCGTTATGATAAAGGAAGCTGTCGGTAACGATAAACGCTCTCTTTTTGCCCATGACATTTTTAAGCTCGTCAAGTGCAACCGGGAGACAGCCCTTCTTGATATATACCTTCTCAGGTGCTCTGAACCACAACATATTCTGTCTCCTTTCTGCCACGGTCTTGATATTGATAAGATGCTTTACGCCGACATTTTCGCTGACGCTGTTGCCGCCCCATGAGCCGCAGCCGAGGGTAAGTGACGGAGCGAGCTTGAAGTTGTAAAGATCACCGATACCGCCGTGTGAAGAAGGAGTATTTACAAGGATACGGCAGGTCTTCATTCTTGAAGTGAACTCCTCAAGCTTTGCCTGCTCGGTTACTTCGTTGAGATAGATTGAAGATGTGTGGCCGTAGCCGCCGTCTGCGATAAGGTGCTCTGCCTTATCGAAAGCGTCCTGAATATCTGTTGCCTTGTACATTGCAAGGACGGGGGAGAGCTTTTCATGAGCGAATTCCTCACTGATATCTACGCTCTCAACCTCGCCGATGATGATTTTTGTTCCCGCCGGAACTGTTACGCCTGCAAGGGCTGCAATCTTTGCCGCAGGCTGACCTACGATCTTAGCGTTAAGCGAGCCGTTGATGAGGATGGTCTTTCTGACCTTCTCCGTCTCCTCGGGATTGAGGAAATAGCAGCCTCTCTGAGCAAACTCGGTCTTAACTGCGTCGTAGATGTTCTGATGAACGATAACGGACTGCTCTGATGCGCAGATCATGCCGTTATCAAATGTTTTTGAATGAATGATCGAGCTGACGGCAAGGATGATATCCGCAGTTTCGTCGATGATCGCCGGTGTGTTACCTGCGCCTACGCCGAGAGCCGGTTTGCCCGATGAATAAGCAGCCTTAACCATTCCGGGGCCGCCTGTTGCAAGGATAATGTCGGCTTCCTTCATAAGGAGGTTTGTAAGCTCAAGGCTCGGAATGTCTACCCAGCTGATGATTCCTTCCGGAGCGCCTGCCTCAACGGCTGCCTCAAGAACGAGCTTTGCGGCTGCGATGGTTGAAAGCTTTGCTCTCGGGTGGGGGCTGATGATGATAGCGTTACGGGTCTTGAGTGCGATAAGGCACTTGAAGATTGCCGTTGAAGTCGGGTTTGTCGTCGGAATAACGGCTGCAATAACGCCGATCGGCTCTGCAATCTTCTTGATTCCGTAAGCCTTATCCTCCTCGATAACTCCGCAGGTCTTTGTGTTCTTGTATGCGTTGTAGATATATTCTGCAGCGTAGTTGTTCTTGATTACCTTGTCCTCGACAACACCCATACCTGTTTCCTCAACAGCCATTTTTGCAAGGGGAATTCTTGCCTTGTTGGCTGCCGAAGCGGCGGCAAGGAAGATCTTGTCAACCTGCTCCTGGGTGTAGGTGGAAAACTTCTTCTGAGCCTCTCTGACGCTTGCCAGAGTTTCCTCCAATGCTTCCACATTGTCTACGATTTTTCTTTCTGATGTTTCCATATCTTAACCTCCCGGTTTCTCGATGACCGCTTTTGCACGGTCAATGTAGTTGTGATTATTTTATCTGCATTTTCAAATGTGCAAGCGACAACGCAAGATTTTCATATTGAATAACTGCGTCTGCCGGCTTGTAGAGCTGACAGGGTGCAAAGCACCACATCAGGCGAACCCCGTTCTCATAAAAGAGGTTGCTCACCGACTGTGCGGCGTCCGACGGAACGGCAATAATACCGATCTGAATATTATGCGCCTTGCAGTAATCCGAAAATCCGGAAAGCTGCATTATCGGTTTGCCTCCCTCGGAAAGCGTATCCTCCTGCGCTTTTTTGTCAAAAGCCGCCAGAACCGATATTCCGAAATCCTCAAAGCCGGAATAGTCGAGCAGCGCTTTCCCGAGCCTGCCTGCGCCTATGATCACCGCTTCAACCTTATCTCCCGTCATGAATTTTTCAAGGCTTTCGATAAGCTCCGATCGCTGATATCCGACCTTGGGCTTGCCCGAACCGCACAGTGCGCCGAGATCCTTTCTAACCTGAACCTCGCCGAGTCCCAGCTCCTTGGCAATCACCGTCGAGGATATATTTTGCATATCCTGCGGTAGAGCCTTAAGAAATCTGAGATACATCGGAATCCTGCCGAGCGTTGGCCGGGATATCTCCGTCTCTTTCAAGATGACACCTCCCATGAACACATCGTTCCTTTGATTGTTATTATTTTATCAAAGTTCAGCTGCTTTGGGAATTGCCTCTTTCTCATATCGGTATTGCGCATATCGATATGCCCTTGACGGAAGAAACCGACGGTTGAAAATGTTTATATAATCACATCAGAAAGAGAAGCTATTGCGCCGAATTTTTCGGTACTTTTGCCCGAAATAAATACGGCTTTTTTGGTGAAATTTATTGCATCATCGAGCGAAATTTCATCAAGATTTTTGTTTTTTCTGATGAATTCGGCGATGAAAGTGCCTAAAAAGATGTCTCCGGCTCCTGTTGTGTCAACGGTTTTGGCTTCAATTGCCGGAATGTGCGTCTGCTCTCCTTTAAAATAAAGCGTCGCTCCTTTGTCGCCGTCCGTTACCAGCGCAAGCTTTATGCCTTTTTCAAAAAGAAGCTCTGTGCCCTTGCCTCGGCTTATCATATCAAGCTCTTCGACCGAAAGCTTTATGATGTCCACATACGGAAGCAGAACAGCCATGCGCTCCACCGCTTTTTCCGAGCTGTCCCACAGCGGTGGACGGTAGTTCGGGTCATAGGTTACAATGCAGCCGCATTCTTTGGCTGTCTTGACCGCAAGCACCGTTGCGGAATACGACGGCTCGTCCGTCAGCGAAAGCGAACCGAAGTGAAAAAGCTTCGATTCGGCGAGCAAATCTTTATCAACATCACCTTCGCAGATAAATCTGTCCGCTCCGTAGGTTCTGTAAAAGCTGAATTTTCTGTCACCCTTGCCGTCAAGCTCAACGAAGGCAAGGGTGGTGTTGTGTTCGTTGTCCTTTTTGAGATAGCTGCAGTCAATGCCGCAGCTTTTTACCGTTTCAATCAGGAATTCACCGGGCAGGTCATTGCCAACCCTGCCGATGAAGGCGGTTTTCAGCCCTGCCTTGGCAACGGTCGCAAGCATATTCAGCGGTGCGCCGCCTGCTTTGCGGATAAAGCGCATATCGCCAACAGGGTCAACCCCGTCCGGCACAAAATCTATGAGAATTTCTCCGAGGGCGGTTATGTCATATTTTCGCACGGCAATCACCCTTTCGATTGATACTGTTATAATTATATATTATACATTTGTATTTTTCAAGCGGTTTGTATATTTAAAGTGCTTGCTTTTTTATGTATGATATAGTAAAATATGTATGTTTATGTAATCATTCTCCGAACAACGAGAAAAACAGGAGTGATAATTATCAGCAAGTATCTTATTATAAATGCCGACGATTTCGGACTTTGCCATTCGGCGAATGAGGCATGCATGGATCTTTTTGAAAGTGGCTGTCTTTTTTCCTCGACGATAATGGCTCCGTGTCCCGGCGCAGATGAGGCGATTGAGTTTGCAAAAACTCATCCGCAGTACGCTATCGGCGTTCACCTTACCCATACAAATGAGTGGATGGACAGGTTTCCGTGGGGACCGCTTTCGGACGGAAAAAGCATCAGAACCCCGGAGGGCAGAATGTGGCCGGAGAGCGAGGACTTTGAGGCTCACTGCACCTATGATGATGCCTGTGCCGAAACGCTGGCGCAGATTGAATACTGCGAAAGAAAGGGCATGAAGCCCTCCCATGTTGACTCTCACATGGGTGCGCTCTACGGACTCAACGGCAAGCTGAAAATGCTTCCGAAAACGCTTGCAATTTGCGGCAAAAAGGGCTATCCTTTCCGCATGTTTTCAAAGCCGCTTGAATCGCAATGTCCTCCCGGCACACCGATGTGGCTGTTTAAGGCAGCTTGCCGCTTCTCTGGCATATTCGGCAAGATAAATCATGTTCCGATGCCGGATTACCTCATTTTCCCCGAAAGCATCGAAAGCGGCGAATCATATGAGGAGTTCAAGCACAATTTTATCACATACCTTACGGACATTCCGGACGGAATCTGTGAAACATATATCCATCCTGCGCTTGACACCGACGAGATGAAAGCCATTACGGCAAGATGGGAGAGGAGATACTGGGAATATCTTATCATGAAAGACCCCGATATCTACAAAGCGTTTGACGAGCACGGCATCAAGCTCATAAGCTACCGTGACCTTGTGAAGCTCAAAAAATAAAGGCAACACCTCAATTGTGCGGCGTTGTCCAAGATATTTTGCAAGCGCCTTGTTTCAGCAATATCAATAAACCGGTTCAAAACCATAAAATATCCCATATTTTGGCAAATGCACCCACGGCAAAACCGGGGTGCATTTTTAGGCAAAAAAATAAGAAC
>CAVFTC010000064.1:0-11911 GCA_963625295.1 Bacteroides faecis | reverse complement strand
GACGAAAAATCTTACTGCGCAATCCGCACACCTCAATTGTGCGGTATTGCCTTAAAACTTTTCTTCCTTATTTTTCTTTTCTTTCGGAGCTTTGCCCTTGGCCTCCATACGGGCTGCCTTTTCCTTCTCGGCGGCTTCCTTGGCTGCTGCACGCTCTGCCGCAAGCTTTTCGTTGGCGGTGTTGTTCTGGCTGATAGCCCAGCGAGTGATCTTCATACGGTTTCTGTCTGCGCCTGTCTCAATGATAAGGGAATCGTCCTTAACCGTAACAATCTTGCCGATGATGCCGCCGATCGTTGTGACCTCATCGCCGATTTGAAGATTGTCACGCATTGACTGTTCTTCCTTCTGCTTTTTCTTCTGCGGTCTGATCATCAGGAAATACATAACGCCGAAAATCGCCGCCATCATGAGAATCATTGTCCAGCTGCTGCCGGTCTTTCCGGTTGATGTGGTTGTTGCTGCTAAAAAGGTTAAATAGTTCATTGGTTATCCTCCTAATTTATACATAACGCCTGTATTATACATTATAATGTCAGCTTTTGCAAGCTTTATTTGTGTATATTATGTTAATTTTATAGATTAACTTCACCATTAAATTCGCATATCGAGCAAATCAACATATTTTTCTTTAAATTCCTCAAATGTACCGTTTGCCAATGAGTCACGGATTTTCTCCATCAGCGTATTATAGAAATAAAGGTTATGAGTAACGCAAAGGCGCATTGCAAGCATTTCCTTAGCCTTGAACAGATGCCTTATGTAAGCTCTCGAATGTCTGCGGCAGGTCGGACAGTCACACTCAGGGTCAATCGGTGCGTCGTCCTTCATATACTTTGCATTGTTGATATTGATTATTCCGTTCATCGTGAAAAGCTGACCGTGACGGGCGTTTCTTGACGGCATTACGCAGTCGAAAAGATCGACGCCCCGGCTAACGCCCTCAATGATATTGCCGGGAGTTCCTACGCCCATGAGGTAGCGGATCTTATTCTTCGGCGCATACGGCTCAACGGCGGAAATTATCCTGTACATATCCTCCTTCGGCTCTCCGACGGCAAGACCGCCTATCGCATAGCCGTCAAGGTCAAGCTCTGCGATTCTTTGCATATGCTCGATTCTCAGCTCGTCGTAAACACAGCCCTGATTTATGCCGAAAAGAAGCTGATCCTTATTTATTGTGTCGTGCAAGGCGTTGAGCCTTTCCATTTCCTCCTTGCATCTTATAAGCCATCTTGTCGTCCTTTCACAGGAGTTTTTGGCATACTCATAGGTTGACGGATTTTCAACGCACTCGTCAAATGCCATAGCTATGGTTGAAGCGAGATTTGACTGAATCCTCATGCTCTCCTCTGGTCCCATGAAAATGCGTCTGCCGTCAATATGAGAGGCAAAGGTTACGCCCTCCTCCTTGATTTGACGAAGCTTTGCAAGTGAAAAAACCTGAAATCCGCCGCTGTCGGTCAGAATGGGTCCGTCCCAGCCCGTGAATTTGTGAAGTCCGCCAAGCTCCTTTATAAGTTCATCGCCCGGTCGGACATGAAGATGATAGGTGTTGCAAAGCTGAACCTGAGCGTGAATATCCTTGAGGTCGTATGCGTCAAGCGCACCCTTTATTGCTCCGCAGGTTGCAACATTCTGAAACGCAGGCGTTTTGACCGTTCCGTGAACGGTTTTGAACTCGCCCAGACGAGCCGCTCCGCACTGCTTTATTACTTTAAATTCTGCCATTTTGCCTCCTTAAAGAATAGCCATTGCGTCGCCGAACGAGAAAAATCTGTATTTTTCTTCAACGGCAAGCTTATATGCGTTCATCGTGTGCTCATAGCCGCAGAATGCGCTGACGAGCATGATAAGCGTACTTTCCGGCAGGTGAAAATTCGTAATAAGTCCGTCAATGCACTTGAATTCATAGCCGGGATAAATAAAAATACTTGTCCAATCGTCGTATTCGCAGACTTTTCCCTTTGCCTGACATACCGATTCAAGCGTGCGGCAGCAGGTCGTACCGACGGCGATAACTCTGCCTCCGTTTTTCTTCGTTTCATTTATAATATCAGCTGTTTCGGCAGGTATCATATAATGCTCGGAGTGCATTTTGTGCTCCTCGATATTTTCAGTCTTAACTGGGCGGAAGGTTCCTATACCGACATGGAGCGTTACAAAGCCTATCTTTACACCCTTATCCTTAATTTTTTGCAAAAGCTCGGGAGTAAAATGCAGTCCAGCCGTCGGCGCAGCGGCAGAGCCAAGCTCCTTGGAGTAGACCGTTTGATAGCGTTCCTTGTTTTCAAGCTTTTCCTTTATATAGTGCGGAAGCGGCATTTCGCCGATTTTGTCAAGCACGGTGTAGAAATTACCCTCATAGGAGAACTCGGCAATTCTGTTTCCGTTTTCAAGAACTTCCTTTATTTCGGCTTTGAGTATGCCCTCGCCGAAGGTAAATTTTGCACCCTCTCTCGCCTTCTTGCCCGGTCCTGCCATGACCTCCCATGTGTGAGCGTCATGCTGATTGAGAAGAAGAAACTCTACGACCGCTCCCGTCTCCTCCTTAACGCCGTAAAGCCTTGCGGGGAGAACCCTTGTATCATTGAGTATAAGGCAGTCGCCCTCGTGAAGAAGCTCGACTATATCATAAAAATGAAGGTGCTCGACCTCCCCTGTTTTTTTATCAAGACGCATAAGCCTTGAGCTGTCTCTCGGCTCAATCGGATGCTGAGCAATCAGCTCCTCCGGCAGATCATAATAGAAATCGCTTTTTTTCATCGTAAAACCTCTGTTTAAGTCATTTGGCTCTTGACTTGAATAATAAAAAATGGTATTATCTTTCTCAAAGTGTTGACACCAAGTAATCAACGACTAATATTATATTGCATATTCGGTCGAATGGCAACACATTTTTAAAATTTCTTTAAGAGGTGAATTTGTAATGAAAAAATACAAGGTAGGTATTATTGGAGCTACCGGCATGGTTGGACAGAGATTTGCATCCTTGCTTGAAAATCACCCTTGGTTCGAGGTCGTTCTTGTTGCGGCAAGTCCCCGTTCGGCGGGCAAAACATACAAAGAGGCTGTCGGCAGCCGCTGGTGCATGGACACCCCGATGCCTGAGAGCATGGCAGACCTTACCGTTTACAACGCAACCGCAGATATTGAAAAAATCGCTTCGCTTGTTGATTTTGTTTTCTGCGCAGTTGATATGAAGAAGGATGAAATCAAGGCACTTGAGGAGAAATACGCAAAGGCTGAATGCCCCGTTGTTTCAAACAACAGCGCTCACAGATTTACTCCCGATGTTCCGATGGTCGTTCCCGAGCTTAATGCCGATCACATAGAGGTTATCGCAGACCAGAGAAAGCGTCTCGGAACAAAGAGAGGCTTCATTGCCGTTAAGTCGAACTGCTCACTTCAGAGCTATGTTCCGGCAATCTATCCGCTTGACAAGGCGGGATACAAGGTTGACGATGTTCTCGTCTGCACATATCAGGCAATTTCCGGCGCAGGTAAGACCTTTGAAACATGGCCGGAGATGATAGACAATGTCATCCCCTTCATCGGCGGTGAGGAAGAAAAGAGCGAGCAGGAGCCGCTCAAAATCTGGGGCAAGGTTGAAAACGGCGAAATTGCTTGTGCAGCAGAGCCTCACTTCACGGCACAGTGCCTTCGTGTTCCTGTTTCAAACGGTCATATGGGCGCAGTATTCATGAAGTTCGCCGACAAAGCTCCGTCAAAGGACGAAATTCTCAAGGTTTGGGAAAGCTTTTCCGGAGAGCCGCAGAAGCTTGCGCTTCCCAGTGCTCCGAAGCAGTTCCTCCACTATTTCACTGAGGACAATATGCCGCAGACAAAGCTGCAGCGTGACCTTGAGGGCGGCATGGCAGTCAGCATCGGCAGACTCCGTGAGGACACTCAGTACGACTACAAGTTCGTTTGTCTTTCACACAACACGCTCAGAGGTGCAGCCGGCGGCGCAGTTCTCCTTGCAGAGCTTCTTTGCGCAAAGGGCTACATGGACTGATAAACACATTCTATCGTTTAAAAGGCAGGAATTCATTTTCCTGTCTTTATTTTTATATAAGGAGCGTTTTAATGAAGAAAACGGTTTTTACGGGTGCGGCATGTGCGATAGTCACGCCGTTCGACGGAAACAGGAAGGTTGATTACAAGGCTCTCAAAAGACAAATTGATTTTCAAATTGAAAACGGCACGGATGCAATAGTCGTATGCGGCACGACAGGTGAAAGCGCAACGCTTGACACAAGGGAGCACCGTCAGATCATCAAAGCAACAGTCAGGCAGGTAAACGGCAGAGTGCCCGTCATCGCAGGCACCGGCAGCAACAACACTCAGAATGTGATAAAGAAAAGTCAAGCGGCGGAATCTCTCGGTGTCGATGCGCTGCTGATAGTCACACCGTACTATAACAAATGCTCGCAGGAGGGCTTGGTTGAGCATTATTCACGCATAAGCGACAGCGTGACAACACCTATAATTGTCTATAATGTACCCTCAAGAACAGGAGTAAACATAAAGCCCGAAACCTACAAACGGCTCAGTCAAATTGAAAATGTTGTTGCAACAAAGGAGGCCAACGGAGATCTCTCCGCATTGATGAAAACAATGATGCTTTGCGGTGACGAGCTGGACATATACTGCGGCAACGACGATCAAAGCGCAGCCTTCACCCTGCTCGGAGGCAAGGGCACGATTTCCGTATTATCAAACATTATGCCGCAGGCGGCTCACGATATAGTCGAAGCTGCGCTTGACGGTGACGCAGGCTATGCCACGGCTCTCCAGCTTCGCTATCTTGGGCTCTGCGAGGTTCTGTTCTGCGATGTGAACCCGATGCCGGTCAAATATGCAATGGCGCAAATGGGCACAGACAGCGGAGTTTGCCGCCTTCCCCTCACCCGTCCGAGCGATTCTGCAAAGGAAAAGATTGAGCACGCTCTGAAATATCACGGGCTAATTGAATAAAGCCTCACAATCCCAATAAGTTTTAAGGCAACACCACAATTGTGCGGTGTTGCCTTAATAGTCTGATTTTTTCATTGACTGCATCATTGTGTAGGAGTATAATAGAAATAGAATTATATCGGGAGTGGTAAAATGGACAGCTACAGAGTAATTGAAGTTAAGCAAAGCGTTTTTGAAGATAACAACAAGGACGCAGAAAAGCTTCGCAATCAAATGAAAGCAGAAAAGACGCTGCTTATAAACCTTATGTCCTCCCCCGGTTCGGGAAAGACATCGACGCTTACGAAGCTCATCGACAATCTGAAAAAGGATACGAAAATCGGCGTTATGGAGGCGGACATCGACTCCGATGTTGACGCTAAGACAATATCATACACGGGGGCGAAGGTCATTCAGCTTCACACGGGCGGAATGTGCCACCTTGACGCCGAAATGACACGACAGGGCATCAACGAGCTTGAAACTCGGGAGCTTGACCTCGTTGTGCTTGAAAATGTCGGCAACCTTGTCTGCCCTGCTGAGTTTGACACGGGCGCGGCTCTCAACATGATGATCCTTTCAGTTCCGGAGGGTCACGACAAGCCGCTTAAATATCCACTTGTTTTTGAGGTATGCGATGTAATGATCGTCAACAAAATCGATGTGCTTCCGTATTTTGATTTTGACATGAAAAAGGTCGAGGAATACGCACGCAGGCGAAATCCCGACATAAAGATTTTCCCAATTTCCGCAAAGACGGGCGAAGGGATCGACGCTCTCGCCGATTTTCTCAGAGAAAAAATCAGAGATTGGAAAAGCTGAGTCGGAGGGAATCTGATGCATGAATTAGGGGTTGTTTTTCACATTGCCGACAGCGTTAAAAAGATCGCCGTTGAGAACGAGGCGGAGCACATTCGCAAGGTCGTGCTTGAAATCGGCGAAGTTTCGACGGTGATTCCCGAATATCTTGCCGATGTGTGGAAATGGAACTGCAAAAGGAATGAAATGCTGACCGATTGTGAGCTGGTTATCGAAAGAATACCTGCCGTCACATTCTGCCAAAGCTGCGAAAAGAATTATCCGACGGTGGAGTTCGGTAAAATTTGCCCCAACTGCGGGAGCGAAAGCACATATCTTTTAACAGGTAACGAAGTTAATATCAAGGAAATTGAAGTTGAATAGCAAAGAGAGGAAGTGTCAATATGCCTGAAATGAGCAAAAAATACATCCCTGCTCATATGCATGACAAAAAACCAAATCCGAAGCTGCTTAAATTTGTCAGACGGGTTACCGACCGTTTTGACGGCAAGCTCAAGGGTGTTAAGGTCGAAGACCCTGAATACTGGGGATTTGCGTGTATCTTTGAGGATGAAATGACCGAAAGCGAAAGGGAAAATTCACTTGATCTTCTGCTTGAAATGAAGGTCAGAAAAAAATATCCTTATTCGGAAATGCTTGCCATGTGCTCAAAGCACGGAATGGATAAAAAAAGCGCAGACGAGATAATGGATAAGCTCGCCTTTTTCGGCATGGTCGAATATGACTACGGCGACAAATACACAAAGGACGGTCCGATCCCCGGTACAACCTACAACAAGGAGGATCGCCATTATTGGGTTCCGCTCTTTGTGCCCGGCTCGGCGGAATACACGAACATGAACACAAAGCTCATGGACAAGCACCCGGAGCTTGCAATGTTCTTTGAACGAATGACATTCCTACCGCTTGCCGGAATTACGCAGATGGTTCCTCCCGGCGGTGCGGGAATCGGTATGCATGTTATCCCCGTTGAGCAGGCGATCTCGATGGAGAACACCACGGCGGATATCGAGCATCTTTCCTATTGGCTCAAAAAATACGAGGGTCATCTCGGCGCATCGATCTGCTCCTGCCGTTACGGCAGAAAGAAGCTCGACGAGGGCTGTGCGGACGATTATGAGGGCTGGTGCATCGGAGTTGGTGACATGGCAGACTACTGCCGTGAAACCGGAAGAGGTCACGATATCACTTACGACGAGGCTATGGAAATTCTCAAGCGTGCCGAGGATAACGGATTTGTTCATCAGGTCACAAACATTGACGGCGAGAACAAGATTTTTGCAATCTGCAACTGTAATGTTAAAATATGCAATGCACTGAGAACATCTCAGCTTTTCAACACGCCAAATCTTTCCGCTTCCGCTTACAGAGCGCATGTCAGCAAGGCCGACTGCGTTGCCTGCGGTCAGTGCGTTGAATACTGTCCGGCAGGTGCTTTGAAGCTCGGTCAAAAGCTTTGCAAAAAGGACGGTTCGGAGGTTACTTATCCGAAGCAGGAGCTTCCCGACGCTACCAAATGGGGCGAGGATAAATGGGACGAGGATTACCGTGACAAGAACCGTATCAACTGTCACGATACAGGAACCTCGCCGTGCAAAACGGCGTGTCCCGCTCACATTGCCGTTCAGGGCTACCTGAAAATGGCATCGCAGGGTCGCTATAAAGACGCTCTCGCACTTATCAAGAAGGAAAATCCGTTCCCGGCGGTCTGCGGCAGAATCTGCAACAAGCGCTGTGAGGACGCATGTACAAGAGGCATGATCGACCGTGCCGTTTCGATAGACGCCGTTAAGAAATTCATTGCCGCAAAGGATCTTGAGGACGAGCACAGATATGTTCCCGAAATCGTCGTTGCATCGAACAGAGGCCGTTGGAAAGAAAAGATTGCAGTCATCGGCGGCGGACCGGCAGGTCTTTCGTGCGCATTCTATCTTGCTCAGATGGGCTACTATCCGACGGTTTTTGAAAAGAACGAAAAGCCGGGCGGAATGCTCACATACGGAATCCCCTCGTACAAGCTTGAAAAGGAAGTTATTGACGCCGAAATAGAAATCATGAAGGAAATGGGCGTTGAAATACGCACAGGCGTTGAGGTTGGCAAGGATATTACTATCCCCGAGCTTCGCAACGAAGGCTATAAAGCGTTCTATGTTGCGGTCGGCTGTCAGGGCGGCAGATATCCGAATGTTCCGAACGACCGTGCCGACGGTACTCAGACGGCAGTCGAATTCCTTAAGGAAGCCAACACCGGCAAATGTCATTTTGATGACGAAACGGTAGTTGTCGGCGGCGGTAATGTTGCAATCGACGCCGCAAGAGTCAGCGCAAGAAGCGGTGCGAAAAAGGTCACAATGCTCTGCCTTGAAAGTAAGGATATAATGCCGGCTTCGGACGAGGAAATCAGAGAAGCTGAGGAGGACGGAGTAATCATAAGCTGCGGCTGGGGACCGAAGGAGGTCGTTGTCGAAAACGGCAAGGCAACGGCGATCGTTTTCAAGAAGTGTACTCGAGTCTATGATGAAAGCAAAAAATTCTCACCGCTCTACGATGAGAATGAAACAATAACCGTTCCTGCGACTAAGATTATCTTCGCTATCGGTCAAACGATAGAATGGGGCAGCCTCCTTGACGGAACAAAGGTTGAATATTGGCACGGCAATTATCCCGTTGCCGACAAGCTCACCTATCAGACGGCTGAGGATGACATCTTCGTCGGCGGAGATGTCTACACCGGTCCGAAGTTTGCCATAGACGCAATTGCGGCAGGCCATGAAGCCGCCGAATCGCTCCACAGATATGTTCAGCACGGTCATATGACCATCGGTAGGAACAGGCGCGAATTCATCGAGCTTGACAAAAACGACTTGAAATTTGACAGCTACGACACGGCAGGCCGTCAGGAGGAGGGCATGAGAGCTGATGTTGATCCGCACTCGTTTAGTGACGCTCATGCAACCCTCACCGAGGAGCAGGTCAAGAAAGAAACCTCAAGATGTCTCGGCTGCGGTGCAACGATAGTTGATCAAAACCGCTGTATCGGCTGCGGAATTTGTACAACGAAGTGCAAATTTGACGCAATCACGCTCCGCAGAGATCACCCGGAGGCAAGCAAAATGGTCGTTGCCGAGGATAAATTCAAATACATCCTCCCCTACACCGCCAAGCGTGCCGTGAAAATCGTCAAGAAAAAGAAAGCGGATAAATAATCCGAATATGCCAAAAGCCATCGGTCACCCGGTGGCTTTTATGTTAGGGCGATATCGCACAATTTAGGTGTGCGGATTGCGCAGTAAGATTTTTCGTCAGATTGTACAAAAATTTTGCAGGCTTGCTGTCGCAAGTCAAGGAATTTTTGTGTAACATGACGGAAACATATTCAAGCAAGGCGTGCGCCTTAATTGTGCGGTATTGCCTTAATATTTATTTTGTAGTACTTCGTTGTCTATGTAAAATTTCTTTATCTTTATCCCCACCGTCGCTCACGCGACACCTCCCCTTGAATCATTCAAGGGGAGGCATGATAGATTGTAGATTTTAGATGCTGGATGTTAGATGTGCGTGAATTAAGGCAGCACCGCACAATTGAGGTGTGCGGATTGCGCAGCAAGATTTTTCGTCAGGTTGTACAAAAATTTTGCAGGCTTGCTGTCGCAAGTCAAGGAATTTTTGTGCAACATGACGGGAACATGTTCAAGCAAGGCGTGCGCCTTAATTGTGCGGTATTGCCTTAGTGCAATGCTGCAAAAAAGACTGCCGCCAAGGCGACAGTCCGATAACTGTTATATCAGTCAGATGTGTAGGGCATAAGAGCTACGTGACGGGCACGCTTGATAGCTGTTGTAAGCTCTCTCTGATGCTTTGCACAAGTACCTGTTACACGACGGGGAAGAATCTTCGCTCTGTCGGAAGTGTACTTATTGAGCTTGTTTACATCCTTGTAATCAATGCTCTCAACTTTATCAACACAGAAGGAACAAACCTTCTTGCGGCCTTTTCTGTTAGGACGGCCGTTGTTCTTATCATAAGCCATTACAAAATACCTCCTTATAAAATTCGGGTGACATCTGCTCAGAACGGCAGATCGTCATCTCCTGAAATCTCCTCAAAGTCACCGTCGGAGCCGGTTGAGAATGAAGGAGCGGCAGGCTGCGCAGGAGTCGAATAGCTCTGGCTGTAATTGTTGTTGCCCGTGCCTGTTTCTGCCTTTGAGCCGCAGAAGCTTGCCTGATCTACAACAACCTCAACTGCTGTGCGCTTATTGCCGTTTTTGTCCTCATAGTTACGGGTCTGAATCGAGCCTGTTATAGCGATCATTGAGCCCTTCTGAAAATATCTTGTGATAAATTCAGCGGTACTTCTCCATGCTACACAGTCAATGAAATCAGCCTGACGCTGTTCACCCTGACGAACATAGGAGCGATCGACTGCCAGTCTAAAGGATGTTACGGCAAGACCTGTCTGGGTATTGCGCAACTCGGGAGTTGCAACAAGTCTACCCATCAATACTACATTGTTAATCATGCTGCTTCCCCCTTATTTCTTGATTATAAGTGAACGAAGCACGCCGTCCGTGATGTTAAGGACACGGTCAAGCTCTGCAGGGAATTCCGGCTCTGCCGAGAAATTGTAAAGAGCATAGTAGCCTTCTGTCTCGTAGTTGATAGCGTAAGCAAGCTTGCGCTTACCCCACTCATCTACGCTTTCAACAGTACCATGCTTCTCCATAAGACCCTTGAACTTTTCAACCAAAGCCTTAGCCGCATCCTCGCTCTCCTTAACGGAGTAAACGATCATTGCCTCATAGTTCTCTACTGCCATTTAAAAGCACCTCCTTTTGGTCATTCCGGCCGCCTTTTCAGCGGCAAGGATAGCTGTAATCAATATTTTACAGCCTTAATATTTTATCAGCTAACGCCGATAATGTCAAGCGTTTTTTGTTAATTTTCAAAATATTGCGCCACTTGCTCGTAATTTTCGGCATAAAAATCGGCAATTCTCTTTATCTCGTCTCTGTCATCCTCGTTGGAATAGTCCTCAATGCCGATGACCTTATAGCCTGCCGACTTTGCGGTTTCGATTGCGTAAAGAGCGTCCTCAAAAACATATCCGATGCCCTCGGCGTGAATCGCATTTCCGACATATTCAAATGCCGCCGGGTCGCTCTTGTGAATTCCTATTTCATGCATTGAAAAAACATCTTCAAAATATTCAAGAATTCCGTTGCGTTCAAGCGCCTTCTTCGCCATTCTGCTCTCGGTTGCCGTTGCAACGACCATTTTAACGCCGTTATTCTTGAGGAACTGCAAAAAATCCTTTACACCGTCCTTAATCGGCGCAATGTTTGAATAGTAGAACCACAAAATCTCCTGCAAGCCGTCGAGAACCTCATCAAAGCTCATGTTGAGGTTGTATTCTTCAATCATGTAGCTTATTCCCGTCTTGTAGCCCTGCTTGCGAAAAAGGTCAAATTCTCTCGGAACAATGCCCCTCATCATCAAAAAAGCACCCGAAGCCGTATCCCATATGTGCATGGAATCGAGCAGCGTACCGTCCATGTCGAAAATTGCGTAGTCAATATTTTTCATAGCTTATTCCTGATCTGAAATTTATTTTGCCTCCCCTTGATTAAACCAAGGAGAGGCTTAAATCGTTGATATTAAAGTGAATCGAACCACTTGAGCAAATTGATTATCGGCATTATCAAGTAGGCATAATCCCAGCTTGAAAGCCAGCTGATAAACCTCTGCATCGTTGTTGACGGGCGGTTACCGTTCAAATTTTCGAGAATGAGATTTCCCGTTGTGGTAAAGGCATATTCGGCGTTCGGATTTCCTGCCGAGGTCGTAAACGAGCCTTCGGCAACCGTAACCGTATACTCCGCATCATGGGACATTCCCGATTCAAAGGGAACAACTATCGTCGCTGTCTTGCCGTCAACATCAATGCTCTTGGCATTTGAAGCGTTATAGGTTTTGTTCTGTCCGTCCGTTCCGGCAATGTTGATCGAGAAGCCGTCCGAAAGAACGAATTTGCTGCCTGCGCTAACTGTGATTTTAAGCTCATTGACATACTTATCCTTGAACTTTCCGGATATCGCAACGGCGTTTCCGGATTTAAGGTCAAAGGCTTCCGT
>CAVFTC010000063.1:0-11929 GCA_963625295.1 Bacteroides faecis | reverse complement strand
ATGACGGAAACATATTCAAGCAAGGCGTGCGCCTTAATTGTGCGGTATTGCCTTTGCTTTATGGAGTGATTTTATGGCGGCAAAATATACCATATCGCTGAAAAAAATCATAGAAATTATCGGCTTCGATATTGAGTACACACCCGTTGACCCGTCGGAGATTTTTGTCTCCTCGTCCGAGGTTAACCGTCCGGGTCTGATGCTTTCTGGCTTTACAAGATATTTTGACCCGGAAAGAATTCAGATCATGGGCGTTTCCGAAATAGAGTATCTCAATGCCTTTAAGCCGGACGAGAGATACAGGAAGGTTAAAAGGCTTCTGTCAAAAAAGCCTGTCGCTATTATTTTGACCAGAGGTCAGGAATATCATGAGGATACGATTGAGCTTGCGAAGAAATACGGCGTTGCGCTGCTTAAAACAACGGACGGAACATCAAGCTGTATGTCAACGCTTATATCTTATCTGAGTGTCGAGCTTGCGCCGAGAATCACACGACACGGCGTTTTTGTCGAGGTCTACGGCGAGGGTGTTCTGATAATGGGTGAGAGCGGAATGGGTAAGAGTGAAACGGCTCTTGAGCTTATCAAGAGAGGTCACCGTCTTGTTGCCGATGACGCTGTTGAAATACGAAAGGTTTCGCACAAAACGCTTGTCGGCTCTGCTCCGGAAAATATTCGACATTTCATTGAGCTGAGAGGAGTCGGCGTTGTCAATGCAAGACGACTTTTCGGTATCGGCTCGGTTAAAGTGTCCGAGAAGATAAACATGGTAATTCAGCTTGAGCCTTGGAATGCGGAGAAAAATTATGAGCGTCTCGGGCTTGAGAATGAAACGATAGACATACTCGGTATAGATGTGCCGATATGCATCGTTCCCGTTACGCCAGGCCGTAATATTTCGATTATAATCGAAGCGGCGGCGATGAATAACAGACAGAAAAAAATGGGCTACAATGCCGCAAAGCAGCTCCTTCACAATCTCGGCATGACCGACGATATCAAGGTCGAGGAGAACGAGCTGGAGATTTGGCATAATTTTTAAGGAGGATTCACAATGTATAAGGTAGGAGTTGACCTCGGCGGAACAAATATCGCCGTCGGAGTTGTTGATGAAAAATACAATATTATAGGTAAGGGCAAGGTCAAGACCCGTGCGCCCCGTCCGGCAGAGGAGATTTTTGCCGACATAAAAAAAGCCATTGATTTGGCGATTGCCGACGCAGGTCTTACATCGGACGATATTGAAAGCATCGGCGTCGGAACTCCCGGCTCGGTCAATCAGGATACGGGAATGATTGAGTTTTCCAACAATCTTGAATTTAACAATGTTCCGGCAAAAAAAATGCTGGAGGAGCTTACCGGCAAGCCCTGCTGTTTTGAAAACGACGCAAATGCCGCCGCTCTGGGCGAAGCATATGCAGGCGCAGGCAACGGTGCGAAGAACTTTGTAGCCGTAACGCTCGGCACAGGCGTCGGCAGCGGAATTATCGTTGACGGCAAGATAGTCAGCGGCACAAACTTTGCCGGTGGAGAAATGGGTCACACAGTTATCGTTGTTGACGGAATTCCCTGCAACTGCGGACGAAACGGCTGCTGGGAAAGCTACGCTTCGGCAACGGCTCTCATTTCGCAGACAAAGGCAAAGATGAAAGAGTGCCCCGACAGCAAGATGTGGGAGCTTTGCGACGGAGATATAACTAAGGTTGACGCAAGAATTTCTTTTAACGCAATGTATGCCGGCGATGAGGCAGCTAAAGAGGTTGTTGAAAAATATCGCTATTATGTTGCGGTCGGCATTACCAATATAATAAATATTTTCCAGCCGGATGTGCTTTGCATCGGCGGCGGAATATGCAACGAGGGAGAGAATCTTCTTAAGCCTATCAGAGAGTATGTCGAGAAGGAAAGATACAGCAAGCACGCAAAGAAACAGACGGAAATCTGCAAGGCTGTTCTCGGCAACGACGCCGGAATTATCGGCGCAGCACTGTTGCCTTAACATCTAATAAAGTCTATTTTGGGAGTTATTATGAGCTTCGACAAGATTTTTGAATACGCAACGGGTATCGGCTGCAAGGCGGAGCGTGAAGTTCCGATGAGTAAATACACGACCTTCCGCATCGGCGGAAATGCGTCGGTTATGCTCACTCCGCTGAACGACAGTCAGCTCATTTCGGTTATTAAAGAATGTAAAAAAGAGAATATCAAGCCGTTTATTCTCGGCAACGGAAGCAATATGCTCATCTGCGACGCCGGGCTGAAAACGGTGGTTATAAATATGTGCCGACCTGAGCCTAAGATCGAGCTTGTGAACGGCGATACAATAGTCTGCGACGCTGGCATAAATATGAGCAAGGTCTGCAATTTTGCGCTCGAAAACGAGCTTACGGGTCTTGAATTTGCATTCGGAATCCCGGGCAGCGCAGGCGGCGCAGCATACATGAACGCAGGAGCATACGGCGGCGAGATGAAGGATGTGCTTGTTGAATGCCGCCATATCGATCTTGACGGAAACCTCGGCTCGCTCAAGGGCGATGAGCTTGGGCTTGCATACAGAACGAGCGCATATGAGCGCAACGGCTTTATCATCACAACGCTTATAATGAAGCTGAAAAAGGGCGATAAAGCGGAAATTAAAGCCAAAATGCAGGAGCTTTTGCAGCGCCGCAAGGATAAGCAGCCGCTTGAATTCCCCAGCGCAGGCAGCACCTTTAAACGGCCGGTCGGATATTTTGCCGGCGGTCTTATCGAGGAATGCGGTCTTAAAGGCTATTCCGTCGGCGGAGCGCAGGTCAGCGAAAAGCACGCAGGCTTCATCATAAACAAGGGCGGAGCAACCGCACAGGATGTTCTTGACCTTATAAAATATGTACAGGACAGGGTCTATGAGGAAAAAGGTGTACACCTCGAACCCGAAGTCAGACTCATAACGGTCAATTAAGGCGACACATTGTTTACACCTTGAAAGGAATGGTTTTTATGGAATTGTTAATTGTTACCGGAATGTCCGGCGCAGGTAAATCTGCTGTTGTTGACGCTCTGGAGGATCTCGGCTATTTTTGCGCCGACAATCTTCCTCCGGCAATAATTCCGACCATTGCTCAGTTTGTAAGCAAGACGGATAATACGCAGAAAATTGCGACGGTTGCGGATATTCGTGTCGGCGAAAAAATGTTTAACGAGTTTCCGAAGGTTCTCAAAATGCTTGAGGAGCAGCATTATAACTACAAGGTTCTTTTTGTCGACGCCTCCGAGGAGGTTCTTGTCAGAAGATATAAGGAGACTCGGAGAAAGCATCCCTTGCTCGAAAAATGCGACGGATCGCTTCATGCCGCCATTGCGCTGGAGCATGAAAAGCTTTTGAATATCAGACTGAAAGCTGATTATATTATCGACACTTCAAAATCAAGCGTTGCCGAATGTAAGCAGAGAGTCAATGAGCTTTTTCTTGATAATCCGGACAGCGCATTGAAGATTCGCTGTATGTCCTTCGGCTTCAAGTACGGAATTCCGAGTGATGCAGATTTAGTATTTGATGTCCGCTGCCTACCGAATCCTTTTTATGTTCCTTCAATGAAATACAGGACAGGCCTTGAGAGCGATGTCAGCGAGTATGTCATGAATTCCGATCATTCGGTCAATGTGCTTAACAAGCTCAATGACCTTATTGATTACATGGTTCCTCTTTATATTGAGGAAGGTAAAAGCCAGCTTGTTATCGCAATAGGCTGCACGGGCGGCAGACACCGTTCCGTTTGCTTTGCCGAGAAGATAAGGGAAAACCTGAGGAAGCTCGGATACAGCGTCAGCATTAAACACAGAGATATCGAAAAATAACAGAGGTACAAATAAATGTCGTTCACCGCAGAAGTGAAAAAAGAATTAGCCGGGCTTGAGCCTTTGGCGGATTGCTGCAAGCGTTCCTTTGCTTACGGCTTTTTGCTGTACGGCAAAAGCTTTACTGCCCGTTCGGTAAGCTGTACGACAGATTATGCCGAAGTAATGCAGAGCTTTGAAAGAACAATCAAAGAAACCTCCGGCGTTGAAACGGCGGTTTCTCGGCTCAAAAACGGCAAATATGTTCTGAAAATCCCTGCGGCAGAGGATAGAAAGCGCATTATCGAATATTTTGATCATTCAGTCAATTCGATATCGCTGAGAATAAACAGGGGAGTGCTTGAGGACGACGAGTGCTACGGCGCATTTCTCCGGGGAGCTTTTCTCTCCTGCGGTTCGATAGCCAACCCCGACAAGAATTATCACCTTGAATTTGTCGTTCCTTACCATAATCTCAGCCTTGACCTTTTGAAAATCCTCACGGATTACGGGTTGAAGGCGAAGCATATCCTCAGAAAATATTCCTATGTTATCTATCTCAAGGACAGCGAAAGCATTGAGGATCTGCTGACGCTTATGGGTGCGGTGAATTCAAGCCTTGAGCTTATGGGAATCAAAATTCAAAAGGATGTAAGGAACAAGATTAACAGACAGATGAATTTTGAATCCGCCAATATGAGCCGCTCCATCGAGGCGGGATTGGCGCAGGTTGAGGCAATCGAAATTATCGAAAAGAAGCAGGGACTTGATTCCCTCTCTGACGAGCTTAAGGAGGTTGCGATCTTGCGCAGGGAAAATCCCGACATGTCGCTCAAACAGCTCGGCGAAAGTCTCGGTGTACCGATTTCCCGTTCGGGAGTTAACCACAGACTTATGAAAATCATGGAGATTGCGGATAAGTACAGGTAGAATGTAAAGGCAATCTGCACACCTCAATTGTGCGGTAGTGCCTAAAATCATAAATCGATGATATTTGTAATAAAGGAGGCGGCGTGTTGGGCTTTACACATCTTCATTTGCATACGGAATACAGCTTGCTTGACGGCGCATGCCGTCTTGACGACCTGCTTGACCGTGCGGTTGAGCTGGGCATGGATTCAGTAGCGATCACGGACCACGGCGTTATGTACGGCGCTGTGGATTTTTATAAAAAAGCAAAGGCGAGAGGCATAAAGCCGATTATCGGCTGCGAATGCTATCTTGCTTCAAGAGGACGCAGGGATAAGGTTCATGCTCTTGACAGCGAACGATATCACCTTGTTCTCCTTTGTGAGAACGCAACGGGCTATCAGAACCTTATTTCAATGGTTTCAAAGGCATGGACGGAGGGCTTTTATACAAAGCCGAGAATTGACCGTGAGCTTTTGGAGCAGTACCATGAGGGTATAATCGCTCTTTCTGCATGTCTTGCCGGTGAAATACCGAGAGCCTTGGCGGCTGACGATTATGAAAGAGCAAAGGAAAAGGCTCTTTGGTATAACAGCGTTTTCGGACAGGGCAATTTCTATCTTGAGCTTCAGAACCACGGAATCCGTGAGCAGAAGCAGATAGAACCGATGCTTATAAGGCTTTCAAAGGAGACGGGAATTCCGCTTGTTGCGACTAACGATACGCATTATGTCCGCAAGGAGGACAGCAAAATTCAGCAGGTGCTTATCTGTATTGCGACCAATACGACGCTGGGGCAGGGCAACGGTCTTGAGTTTGAAAGCGATGAGTTCTATCTCAAGAGCGAGGAGGAAATGTACGAGCTTTTCTCCCATGTGCCGGAAGCGATAGAAAACACACAGGCTATCGCCCGACGCTGCAACTATGATTTTGAATTCGGAAACACGAAGCTGCCGCACTTTGATGTGCCGGACGGCAGGGATCATTTTGAATGGTTTAAAGAGCAGTGCTACGCCGGAATGTACAGAAATTACGGCGAAAATCCGCCGAAGGAATATTTCGACAGGCTTGATTACGAGCTTGGAGTTATCAACAAAATGGGCTATGTCGATTATTTCCTGATAGTCCATGATTTTATAAGATATGCAAAATCAAAGGGCATTCCCGTCGGCCCGGGCAGAGGCTCCGGAGCGGGCAGCATTGCCGCCTATTGTATAGGCATAACGGGAATCGACCCGATGAAATATAATCTTCTCTTTGAGCGTTTCCTCAATCCGGAGCGTGTGAGTATGCCGGATTTTGATGTTGATTTCTGCTACGAGCGCAGGGGAGAGGTTATTGATTATGTTATCGAAAAATACGGTGCAGACCATGTCGCACAGATTGTGACCTTCGGTACGCTTGCCGCAAGAGCTGCCATTCGTGATGTCGGCAGGGCTATGGGAATTCCGTATAACATTGTGGATAATGTTTCAAAACAGGTTCCCAGAGAGCTGAATATAACAATACAAAAGGCGCTGAAAAAATCGCCCGAATTCCGTTCGCTTTATGAAAGCAGCGAGGAAATTAAAAATCTCATTGATACCTCGATGAAGGTCGAGGGTATGCCGAGACATACCTCGACCCATGCGGCAGGCGTCGTTATAACGAGAGATCCCGTGGCGAGCTATGTTCCGCTTGCGCTCAATGACAATTCGCCCGTCACTCAGTATACAATGACAACGCTTGAGGAGCTGGGACTGCTCAAAATGGATTTCCTCGGATTGAGGACGCTGACCGTTATAAACGATGCGGTCAAGATGATAAAGCGCAAGGACAAGGGCTTTGACATAAACAACATTGACATAACCGATAGAGCGACCTATGAAATGATGGCTTCGGGTCAGACCGAGGGTGTGTTCCAGTTTGAATCGGCAGGCATGAAAAGCGTGCTTGTCGGGCTCAAGCCTGTTAATATCGAGGATCTGATAGCCGTTATCTCGCTATATCGCCCGGGTCCGATGGATTCCATCAATACTTATATCGAAAACAGGCATCACCCCGAAAAGACGGTTTACAAGACCGAAAAGCTCCGTGATATTCTTGAGGTCACCTACGGCTGCATGATATATCAGGAGCAGGTAATGCAGATATTCCGTTCTCTTGCCGGCTATTCCTACGGCAGAGCCGACATCGTTCGTCGTGCAATGTCAAAGAAAAAGCACGATGTTATGGAAAAAGAACGCAAGAACTTTATTTACGGCATTGTGAATGAGGACGGAACGGTGGAATGCGACGGCTGCGTGAAAAGGGGAATCCCTGCCGAGGTCGCCAATGACATATTTGACGATATGTCGTCCTTTGCATCCTATGCTTTTAATAAGTCGCACGCAACGGCATATGCCTATGTCGCATATCAAACCGCTTATCTTAAATGCCATTATCCGTGCGAATTCATGGCGGCGCTTCTCTCAAGCGTTCTTGACAATACGGACAAGGTGACGGAATATACTGATGAATGTAACAGGATAGGAATTAAAATTCTGCCGCCGAACGTAAATGAAAGCTTTGATGATTTCACCGTTTCAAACGGAAATATTCGTTTCGGACTGCTTGCGATTAAAAATCTCGGCAGAAGCTTTATCCGCAATATCATTTCGGAAAGAAATGCCGGCAGGTTCACTTCGTTCTACAATTTCTGCTCAAGAATGCACGGCGCAGATTTTAACAAAAGAGCGGTCGAAAGCCTGATAAAAAGCGGTGCGCTTGACGGCTTGAATGCAAACCGCCGCCAGATGCTTATGGCGATGAACGAGATAATCGACGAGCTTGACTCTAAAAAGCGCAGGAATGTTGAGGGTCAGATAGGCTTGTTTGATTCCTTTGGCGGAGAGTCGCATTCGGAATCGGCACTGAAATTTTTCGATGAATTTCCGCAAAGCGAGCTTTTGGCAATGGAAAAGTCAACAACGGGATTGTACCTTTCCGGTCATCCGATGGCGGCTTATTCCGAGCTTGCCGCTTCAATGGACTGCGTAAGGATCGCCGAGCTTGCAGGAAGCACAGAGACTGACAGCTTGTCACACAAGGACGGCGAGAGAACCAAAATAATGGGTATAATAACCGATGTGAAGAAAAAAATCACAAAGAGTGATACGACAATGGCGTTTGTCAATGTCGAGGACACATCAGGCTCTATCGAGGTTATCGTGTTCCCGAAGATTTTGATGGAAAACGCAATGCTGCTTGAGGAGGGCAGGACGCTTGTATTTTACGGAAGGCTCGATATCCGTGATGAGGAAGCGTCAAAGCTCATCTGTGAGCACATTTATACAATCGAAGCGGCGAAGGATTCTTTCTCGAAGAAAGTTACGCAAGGCTCGTCTGTGCCTGCAAAGAAAAAGAGAAGAGGACTCTTTTTGAAATTCCCGAAAGAGGGCACGCCCGAACAGACACAGGCGGAAAAGCTTTTGGCGATTTTTGACGGCAGAGTGCCGCTTTACTATTACTTTGCCGATACCGGAAAATATGTTCAACAGCCTTATGAGCGCAGCGTTGATGTCAACGAACCGCTGATAAATGAGCTTAAACGGGTTCTCGGCGAAGAAAATGTGGTTTTTCAGTAAATATTTTTCTGTTTTATTTGACATTTTTTTTATTTGAGTGTATCATATTATAGAATTTTTGGAAAATCCTTAGGAGGAAGCTATAATGAAAACAATCGGAGTTTTAACAAGCGGCGGAGACGCCCCGGGAATGAACGCTGCCGTTCGTGCGGTAGTTCGTACAGCGTGTGAAAATCATATCAAGGTTTACGGTATTGACCGTGGCTATAAGGGTCTTATGGAGGGTGCGCTTATCCCGATGGAGATCCGTACTGTTTGCGATATTATTCACAGAGGCGGCACAATGCTCCATTCCGCAAGAAGCAAGGAGTTTGCAACCGAGGAGGGTATGCAGAAGGCTATTGAAATTTGCCACGCATACGGTATTGAGGGTATCGTCGTTATCGGCGGCGACGGCTCGTTCAGAGGCGCAAGAGATCTTTCCGAGCGTGGAATTCCCTGCATAGGCGTTCCCGGAACGATAGATAACGATATTGCTTGCTGCGACTATACAATAGGCTATGACACTTGTCTTAACACAATCATGGAAATGGTTGACAGAATCCGTGATACCTCCGCTTCCCATGACCGTTGCTCGGTTATCGAGGTTATGGGCAGAAGGGCAGGTTATCTTGCTCTTAACGCAGGCATTGCTGTCGGCGCAGCGGCTATTCTTATCCCCGAGGTTGAGTTTGACCTCAAGAGAGATGTTTTCGACAGAATTCGCCGTACTCAGAAGACAGGCAAAAAGCACTTCCTTGTCATCGTTGCCGAGGGCGTAACGGCGGACGGAAATATGACCGTTGAGGAGCTTGCAAAGGCTATCGAGGAAGAAACGGGCGTTGAGTCCAGAGCAATGGTTCTCGCTCATGTTCAGCGTGGCGGTTCACCGACAGTCAGAGATCGTGTTGTCGCAAGCCAGATGGGCTACAGAGCGGTCGAGCTTCTTATGGACGGCATCGGCAACCGTGTTGTTGCAATGCAGAAGGATCAGATCGTAGATTACGATATCTTTGAGGCTCTCAATATGAAGAAGCATATTGACATGGATCTTTACAAGATGGCAAATATAATTTCAATCTAAAGGAAATCAAATTATGCTTAAAGACGAATTTTTAGAACTTCGCCGCCGTATAATTGCAAAAGATTTTGAAAGAATGAATGACAGGCAGCAAGAGGCTATCTATGCAGTAAATGGCCCCTTGCTGCTTCTTGCAGGAGCAGGCAGCGGAAAAACAACGGTTCTTGTAAACAGAATCGCCAATCTCATGAAATACGGTAATGCTTATAATTCGGATTATTCCGAGTTTGAGCCGACCGAAAACGATATTGCAATCATGAAGAGCTACCTTGACGATCCGACCACGGATCTGTTTGAGGTTTACGACCTCTTGTCGGTCAACGCTCCGGCACCGTGGGAGATACTTGCAATTACATTCACCAACAAAGCTGCTTCGGAGCTTAAGGGCAGGCTTGCCGCAAAGCTCGGCGACGCCGCAAACGATATTTGGGCAAGCACCTTCCATTCCTGCTGCGCAAGAATTCTCAGGCGGTACGGTGAGCTTATCGGCTATACCAATCGCTTTACGATTTATGATACGGATGATTCAAAGCGGGTTATGAAGGAAGCGCAGAGGCTTCTTGAAATCAACGACAAGATGCTTTCACACAAGGCTATTCTCAAGGAGGTCAGCCGAGCCAAGGATCAGCTGATTACGCCCGACGAGTATATTGCTCAGGCAGGCTCCGATGTTCGTTTAAAGACGATCGGCAGGGCATATAAATGCTATCAAAAGCTTCTGAAAAATGCCGACGCAATGGATTTTGACGATATGATTTTCAGAACCGTCGAGCTTTTGCAAAATAACGAAGAGGTAAGAAATTACTATCAGAATAAGTTCAAATACATACTTGTTGACGAGTATCAGGATACAAACCATGCGCAGTATGTGCTGACAAGTCTGCTTGCCGAAAAATACAGAAACATCTGCGTTGTCGGCGACGACGATCAGAGTATCTATAAGTTCCGTGGAGCAACGATTCAGAATATTCTCAGCTTTGAGGAACGCTATCCCGATGCCAAGACCATCAGACTTGAACAGAATTATCGTTCGACGCAAACAATTCTTGATGCCGCCAATGCTGTCATCGCAAACAATGCACAGCGTAAGGGCAAAAGCCTTTGGACGGCAAACGGCAAGGGAAACAAAATCACAGTCAACACCTCCTATGACGAAAGGGAGGAGGCACGCTTTGTTGCCGACACGATAATGAAGGACGCTGCGTTGGGCAGAAAAATGTCCGATCATGCCGTGCTTTATCGAATGAACGCACAGTCGAGCACAATTGAAAATGCGTTCGTCCGTGCAGGTATTCCGTACAGGATCATAGGTGGCTTGCGCTTCTATGAGCGCAAGGAGATCAAGGACGCCTTGGCTTACCTCACTCTTATAAACAACCCGGCAGACAATGTTCGTCTGCGCCGTATTATAAACGAGCCTAAGAGGGGAATAGGCGAAACCACGCTCAACAATGCCGCAGAGATAGCGGCAGGGCTGGGAGTAAGCATATTCGAGGTCATTTCAAATGCTGATTCCTATCCGTCGCTCAGCCGTGCGTCCGCAAAGCTTTTACAGTTCAGCGCAATGATAAAGGAGCTTATCGAGGCTGCGCAGGAATTGAAGCCGCACGAGCTTTTTGAAAAAACACTTGGAATGACGGGATACTATCAGTTCCTTGATCTTGACAAGGAGACGGCGCAGGACAGAAAAGAAAACCTGAAGGAGCTTAAGGCGAACCTGATGCGTTACGAGGAGGAGAGCGACGAGCCGACGCTCAACGGATTTCTTGAGGAAATTGCGCTCATGACCGATATTGACAATTACAATGCCGCCTCCGACACGGTCGTTATGATGACGCTCCACTCGGCAAAGGGACTGGAATTCCCCGTGGTCTTTATTATCGGCATGGAGGACGGAGTTTTCCCGGGAAATCAGTCGATATATTCAAAGGACGATATGGAGGAGGAACGCCGCTTGGCTTATGTCGGCATAACAAGAGCCAAGCAGGATTTGTACCTTACAAACACGAGAACACGGCTTATGTTCGGATCGACCACTCACAATGCGCCCTCACGCTTCCTCGGCGAGATTCCCGAGGAGCTGATTCAGAGAACGGGGGTCACCTCCTATTCCGCATACAAAAGAAGCGCAGAGGACGAGCCGTACAAGGATTTCGGCGAGGATTTTACAAGCGGCAAGCCCATCAGACGGGGATTCACGGCTCAAGCACCGGCAAGGAAGCCGCAGTCTGCCGCAGCCGCCGACACGGAGAGCTTCAAAATCGGCGATACGGTTACGCACAAGGTGTTCGGACAGGGCGTTGTCCTTTCCGCCAAGAGTATGGGCAACGACACGCTTCTGGAAATTGCATTTGAAAAAACGGGCACGAAAAAGCTTATGGCAAACTTTGCCAAGCTTAAGGCAACACCGCAAAATTGAGCCGGTATAGCCTTAAGGAAACAACGCACAAATCGAGGTGCACGCCTTGCTTGAATCTGTTTCCGTCATGTTGCACAAAAATTCTTTGACTTGCGTCAGCAAGCCTACAAAATTTTTGTA
>CAVFTC010000062.1:0-12044 GCA_963625295.1 Bacteroides faecis | reverse complement strand
TTACAAACATGTAGATAAAAAGCGTTAAGGCAATGCTGCACAATTGGTGTATGCGAATTGCCATAAACATTATTACAATTCAGAAAGGAGAATCATTATGGGACTTATCAGGGCAGGTATCGGTGCATTGGGAGGTACGCTCGCAGATCAGTGGAAGGAATTCTTTTACTGCGAGTCTATTCCTAAGGAGGTGCTCGTCACCAAGGGACAAAAACGCACCGGTGACCGTTCTTCAAATACAAAAGGAAACGATAACATCATTTCAAACGGCTCAGGTATCGCCGTAGCCGACGGACAGTGCATGATCATTGTTGAGCAGGGCAAGATTGTTGAGGTTTGCGCAGAGCCGGGCGAGTTCAAATACGATACATCTACAGAGCCGTCGATCTTCTCCGGAAGCCTTGGCGAGAGCATTAAGCAGACATTTAAGACCATAGGAAAGCGTTTTACATACGGTGGAGATACCGGAAAGGATCAGCGAATTTATTATTTCAACACCAAGGAGCTTATCGACAACAAATTCGGTACTCCCAACCCGATTCCTTTCCGTGTCGTGGATTCAAAAATCGGACTTGATATTGATGTTTCAGTTCGTTGCTCGGGCGTATATTCTTATAAGATCGCCGACCCGTTGCTGTTTTATACCAATGTGTGCGGCAATGTTGAGCGGGAATATTGCCGTGAAGAGCTTGACAGTCAGTTGAAAACCGAATTCATCAGCGCATTACAGCCGGCATTCGGCAGACTTTCCGATTTGGAGATGCGTCCGAATCAGATCGTCAGTCATAACACAGAGCTTGAAAACGCAATGAATGCCGCACTCTCGGAAAAATGGGGTGAGCTGAGAGGACTTAAGGTCGTCAGCATTGCTCTCGGCTCGGTAACTCTGCCCGACGAGGACGCTGAGATGATCAAGCAGGCACAGCGCACAGCCATCATGCGTGATCCTACAATGGCAGCGGCAACGCTTGTCGGCGCACAGGCGGACGCAATGAAGGCAGCCGCATCGAATGATGCAGGGGCTATGACGGGATTCATGGGCATGGGTATGGCGATGAATACAGGCGGAGGAATGAACGCACAAAACCTTTTCGCCATGGGTCAGCAGCAACAGCAGGCTCAGCAGACGGCATCTGCTCCGGCACCTACAGACGGCAGCTGGAAATGCTCATGCGGTGCAACAGTCGGCGGCAAATTCTGTCCGGAGTGCGGCGCAAAGAAGCCCGAACCGGTACAGGCGAATGCATGGAAGTGCTCTTGCGGAGCTACAGCAACAGGTAAATTCTGCCCTGAGTGCGGCAGCCCGAGGCCGGCAGACGATAACGGCTGGCAGTGCTCCTGCGGAACGGTAAACAAGGGCAAGTTCTGCCAGAACTGCGGAGCAAAAAAGCCGGAGGGCGCACCTCTTTATCGTTGCGATAAGTGCGGCTGGGAGCCTGAAGATCCCAAGAATCCACCGAAATTCTGTCCTGAGTGCGGAGATGCTTTTGACGAAAACGACAAGCATTGATTTCGCAGCTTGTGCGGTGTAGTCTAAAAATCAAGCCCGAGAGCATTAGGCTTCATAACAAAACAAACCGGGGCGTGAATACGAACCGAAAATAAAAAGGAGGGTCTTTTATGGGACTGTTTGACAAGAAGTTTTGCGACATATGCGGTGAGAAAATCAGTCTTCTCGGAAACCGCAAGTTAGAGGACGGTAATCTTTGCAAGGACTGCGCAAAAAAGCTTTCGCCGTTTTTCAGCGAGCGTCGCAGCTCCACCGTTGAGGATATCAGGCGTCAGCTTGCATACCGTGAGGAAAACGAAAAGAAGCTTGATGGATTTTCACCGTCTCTCGTATTCGGTGAGAATAAAAAGGTTTATATTGATACGAACAGCGAGTGCTTTATTGTCACAAGCCTTACCAACTGGCGCAGCAGCAATCCCGATCTCATTGCACTTTCACAGGTAAGAAATGTGAACACCGAAATCAATGAAAATAAGGATGAGATATATTACGAGGATTCCGACGGAAATAAAAAGAGCTATGAGCCTCGCCGCTATGAATACGACTATGAGTTCAGAGTTACAATTATGGTTGATTCTCCATGGTTCGACGAGATATCTCTGGAGTTAAGCTACGGAAACCGACCCGACAGCCGCTATACCGAGCTTTACCGTGAGTATGAGCAGAAGATGCATGAGCTTGCGGATATCCTGATGCGCAGAAATAATCGCAATTCTGCCCCAAGCAATACCGCAAACACATTCGGCTCAAATAACGGCAGCTATGCCGCTGCGGCACCTGCTTTTCAGTCGAGCAGCGATGAAAAATGGATTTGCCGCTCATGCGGAGCGCAGAACAGCGGAAAATTCTGTGAAAACTGCGGTACAGTAAAAGCTCCGATAATTTCCGGCTGCGCAAGCTGCGGCTGGAGGCCTGCCGAGGGACAGAGCGCTCCGAAGTTCTGCCCGGAATGCGGCAATCCGATTTCACGATAAATGAACACGGAGCTGTATTTATAAGCGGAACTGCCTTTAGAGAGGAGATTTTTCATGCAAACCTTACAGGAATATAAATGCCCCTGTTGCGGCGGTGCAATAGAATTTGACAGCCATGTTCAAAGGATGAAATGTCCGTATTGCGACACAGAATTTGATATGGACGCACTTAAGGGCTATGACGATGCGCTTCAAAGTGAGCAATCGGATAAAATGGAATGGGAAACCTCAGCCGGAACAGACTGGCAGCAGGGCGAGACTGACGGCCTTCGCTCCTATGTTTGTAAATCCTGCGGCGGTGAGATCGTCGGCGACGAGAACACGGCGGCAACATCATGCCCGTTCTGCGGCAATCCCGTAGTAATGATGGGTCAGTTTTCCGGCGCACTCAAGCCCGACCTTGTTATTCCGTTTAAGCTGGATAAAAAAGCCGCAAAGGCAGGACTGACAAAGCACCTGTCCGGAAAGCGTCTTTTGCCTAAAATTTTCAAGGATCAAAACCACATCGACGAGATCAAGGGAGTATATGTTCCTTTTTGGCTCTTTGATACCGATGTTGACGCACAGGTTCGCTACCGTGCGACAAATGTCAGAACATGGAGCGACAGTGAATATAATTATACCGAAACGAGCCACTTCATGATTCATCGAGGCGGCAGCGTCGGATTCGAGCATGTTCCGGTGGACGGATCTTCAAAAATGCCGGACGACCTGATGGAATCCATTGAGCCTTTTGATTTTTCCGATGCGGTGGATTTTCAAACAGCCTATCTTGCCGGATATTTGGCGGATAAATATGATGTTACCGCCGAGGAAAGCATTGACCGTGTAAACGAGCGTGTCAAGCATTCAACCGAACAGGTATTTGCTCAAACGGTTAAGGGCTATTCCTCGGTTGCAACGGAAAACAGCAGCGTGCATTTTCACGGCGGCAAAGCGGTATATGCGCTTTATCCCGTGTGGCTTCTCAACACAACATGGAACAATAAAAAATACACCTTTGCAATGAACGGACAGACGGGTAAATTTGTAGGCGATCTGCCGGTGGACAAATCCGCAGCCACACGCTGGACGCTCGGACTGGCGGCGATTTTTACGGCGGTTACATATGGCGGCGCATGGCTTTTGCGCCTGCTCGGGCTGATATAAGGAGGTGTGCGGCATGAAAAAGAAAATTTTGTCAGGGCAATTCGGCACAATCGGAATTTGCAAATTGCGCAGCGTTGCCTTAATATTGATCACAGTAATTGCTTTCTGCCTTTTTAACACAGCTCCTGTTTTTGCCGAACAAATTGAGGGCTTTTCAAATGATTCCGCCCGTGTACAGGACTCCGCAGAGCTTCTGACGGAAGGTGAAGAATCAGAACTTTCGGCTAAGCTTGATGAGATTCGCAGCCGTCAGAAAGCCGATATTGTCATTGTTACGACAAACACCTTGAACGGACAGACGGCTCGTGACTATGCCGACGATTATTATGACTATAACGGCTTCGGCTACGGCGAAAACCGAGACGGCGTTCTTTTGCTTATCAGCATGGAGGACAACGATTGGTACATATCCACCACGGGCTTCTGCATTACGGCGTTTACAGACGCAGGAATCGAATATATCGGCGAGCAAATGCAGGAGGATTTGTCAAACGGCAATTTTTCGGGTGCATTTAATACATATGCCGAGCTTAGTGATGATTTTCTCACCCAAGCAAAAAGCGATGAACCCTATGATATCGACAGTCTGCCAAAAGAGCCTCTTTCTCTCATCTGGATTCCGATTTCAATAGCTGTGGGTATAGTCCTTTCGCTCATTATTGTCGGAAAAATGAAGTCCGAGTTAAAGACTGTTCGTTCGCAGGCAGCAGCAAATAATTACATAAAAGACGGCAGTCTTAACATTACCGACAGCCGTGATGTGTTCCTGTACAACAATGTTACACGCACCGCAAAGCCTAAAGATAACAGCTCAGGAGGAGGAAGCAGCACGCACACCTCGTCCTCGGGCACTACTCACGGCGGCGGTGGCGGCAAATTCTAAAACTTAAGGCAATACCGCACAATTAAGGCGTGCGGTATTGCCTTAGATTATTATGACATATCCGAGGCTGCAAGTCTCTGCACTCAATATGATTGAACCGCCGTGTAAATAATCGTACACACGGTGGTGTGAGAGGTCGGCTACTCAACTAATGGGTAGTCTCCTACTTGATTGCGAAAATTTGAAGAAAACCATTTTTTGCTGATAATTCATAAATTTTCGGGGTGGTGAGGGAAAATTTATATACATAACATAGAAAATAAATGAGTGTTGCTGTACCTTGTTGAAAAGGAATAATTTAGTATGGTAAAATTCTCTATAAATGTGGAGTAGTGTGTTTTTGAATATTGCCTTTTTCGGAGTTGTGCAAAAAACAAAAACCACGGAAAAGTTATCAATTTTTATTTCACATAAATTGGAGGAATGATTATGAAAAAACATTCGAAACTCGGCAAGCGCATGCTGAGCGTGCTTATGTCAATTGCCGTGATGATTTCGGTTATCGTTCCTGCGCTCACGGTGATTGATTTCACCGCCGCAGCCGCAGACGGCAAGCTGACGGTCAATTCCGACGGCAGCTTTCGTGTGCTTCAGGTGCCGGACATTCAGACAAAGTCTCCTTTGCCTGAGGACACGGTTACGATGATTGAAACGGCGATTGCGAAGTACAATCCGAATCTCATCGTCATGACGGGCGACAATGTTGTCGGCTGCGTCAATGACCAGGAGTTCAGGAACACGGCGGATGAAATTGTCAGCCTGTTCAAGGACGAGAGCGGCAACACGATTCCGTTCGCCGTCACATTCGGCAACCATGACTATGAGGGCAACAATGTCAGCGACGCATCCGGCTGGACAACAACATACGGCTCTCATACGATCAAAAGAATGTATGAATATTTCAAGAGTTTGGGTGCAATTGACTTTGACGACCCGAACATCGCTGATGTCGGAACGGGGTATATTGATGTTTACGATCAAGCGGGCAGCAAGGTTGTTCGCAGAATAATCATAATCAATTCCGCAACCTATGACGATAACGGCGGCTACGGTAAGGCAGGCTATAACCAGACAAACGGAAGCGGAACCTATACCGATGAGCCATGCTACAACAGCATTGTCAGCAATGTTAACAGCTGGACGGGCGACAGCTCGATTACCTGCCTTGCTTTCCAGCACATTCCTCTGCGTGAGTTCTACACCTCGGGCATTCTCCAACAGGACGCGAACGGAATCACCTGCACAACCGTTGCCTCCGACAGCGGAATCAGCGGTGCTTACTCGGCAAACGAGTCGAACGAGATGTTTCAGGGCTATTATTGGGAGACCTGCTCCTGCTCTTATTCCGACACTTCCGCGCTCTACAATTCGCTTGCCAAGAACAATGTGCTCGGCATATTCTACGGTCATGACCACGGCAACACCCTCATGGGCAAGGGCACGGTGAACGGCAAAACTCTTGTTCAGGGCTATGGCGGCGGACTCAACACCGAGTGGAACGGCAAGGGCTACTGCGCCCTGAGATATATGACCATAACCTCCTCCGGCACGCTCGATACCAACTACTGGACGGACGACCCGACGGACAGCAGCTTCATCAACAAGAACGAGTACGAAACCTTCGGCAGAAAATTCGCGTCGACCGCAACGTCGTTCATTTCCGACCTGACGGCTGACGGTGCGTCGGATAAGTTCAGCAATGTCAAAACTGCCATAGAAAACGCAGGTTATACCGTGCTTGAGAAAACGACAACGAACGAAGACGCTGACCTGAACAAGGGCTGCGGCTCGAAAAGTAAATATATAGCAATCGGTTACAAGACCTCGGCGAACATTGACGACGCGATAACGGACGTCAAGATTCTTCAGGAGGCGTGGAACAGCCCCGAAAGCACGATTGAAATCAAGGGAATTACCTATCAGCTTGCCGCGAACTATGACCTCAACCAGGACGCAAGCAACACAAAATTTCTGTACCTTTACTATACCAAGGACAAGAGCGCCGGCGCACCGATAACGAATCTCGGCATTGCCTTTAACCGTTACTGTGACGCGTCGTTCACAACGCCGTTCCAGGTTGTTCGTGACACGGGCACAAGCTCAAGCAGCTACGGCAGAAGCAACCAGACGGCGATGGATCTCAACCTCAGCAACACCTTCGGAACGGTCGGCACGGCTACCTATATGCTCACCCACGCGGCGAACGCGACCGATGTCACAAGGGAGTACCTTGCTCTTTGTGAGGCGATGAGAAACTATGGCTCGGTGACGGACTCGGTTTTGTATACGGCGGCGAGCTGGAGTGATTATTCGACGGCAAGGAACCTTGTCTATAACTATATCAAATATTTCAACGAGGGAACAACGGCTCCCGCAGCAGTAAGCTCAGATAATTTGAAGAATGCGGTTACCGGTTTGAAAACGAAGTATGCGGCTTTGGAGGAAAAGGTTGTTGACAATTCGATACAGGCGGCAACAACATCAATTGACAACGAGGTTAAAATTGCCGTACCGGAGACTATTTATCTTCAGCCAAGCTCGGGCACGGCAACTCAGGCACAGTACTACCTGAATGATACCTTTGATTCGAGCGGAAATCTGATTCCCGTAACGAGTACCCCGTCAACGACGGGAACATTTGAAATCAGAGCCCCGGGTGCGGCGAATGTCCACATAAAAGCTGTCAGGGCGAATCCGACGGTTTCAAACGGAAAGATTACGAGCGTTGATTACAAAAGTAACGAAGCCGCTCATCTTGCGGTACAGCTTACAAACGATACATTGAACACGGGAAGCGTTTCCTCCTGGGATATCAGCGATTCCTGGGGTCATTGGATACATTACGGCTTGACGGCAACACCTGACTCCAACGGCAACATCAAGGGAACAATTTCTCCGCACAGCGGATATCCGCTTCTTGGCAGCAACGGTCTTTCACAGGGCGGAACGACCCTCATCGAGTGGCAGATAGCCGTCACGAAGAATGTCGGCGACCTCGATGGCGACGGAACGCAGGAAACAGTAACTACATATTACTATGCATATACAACCGTTTATGCGCCGGTGACAACTACTATTGCAGGAACAGCCGGAGGATTCTGTGATCAAAGTAATGTACCGTGGGAAACCAGAAAGTTCTTCACAGTTGGTACAACTTGGCTTGTCGGTGTTCACAGTGTTAAAAGCTCGTACCCGGCAGGCAAAGACAGCAACGATAGCGGTAAGGCTTTGAATGACCCGTTATTAAATGATACGGTAACACAAGTAACTGATGCTGTGAAAACAAGTCAAATACCAACAAATCTTCTTTCTGACGGAGTCGGTGCAAACTGGGTCTATAATAGTAACGGCAATGCAAGTTGTTTCGGCGGAATCGGAGAAATTGTTGTTGATATATCACGTTTTACGAATTATAATCAGATTCCTAATTTTAAGGTGGGTTCTGATATTAACAATCATGGTGGTTGGTCGAATGATGACCGAGATTTCCAGGGAGGATATCGCTTCGATTCAGGACATAAAGAAGACACTGCCGAAAATACTTCTATTTATTCAATGTATGTAAATGAAAGCGGAGAATCATCTGTTTGGAATTGCCGAAGAGTGTCTGTTGTTCCCAATTCAAGCGTTTCAACATCCAATGCCAGTATTACGGTTGCGTCAAGAGTCAGAGCATACAAAAAGCAAAGCCGAAATGCCTACACATGGGCATATTGCGATTTTGTTTATGTTGACCGCTCCTCACTCAGAACAACCATCAGCAACGAAATAAGGAACAGTGTTCAGGAAAAGTGGGACACCGGTTCAACCTTCTCGGCATACAAGCTAGCGCTTATGAAGGCTTATTTGGATCTCGGCACACCTTACGCAACACAAAGTACAACGAACACCTCCAAATCCTCACTTGAAAGTGCGTACACTGCCTGCAAGAATAAACAGCTTGCAGACGCTGATGTCAAGTCCAACGATTTTTCACTCATCAGAGTGATTGATGCGGCTACCGGTACAAGCAACAAGTGGAGCATATCCGACATAACAAACCTGGGCAACACCACCGAAGCTACAGTCAGCAGGGGACAATGGTTTATCCACAGGAGCACGGACATTGAGGGCTATTCTCTCATCGGCGGCAAGCTTACGACCGGACTCAGCGGAACTCTTACATCGAATACCGCTGACGCTCTCGGTTTGAGCACAGATAATCCGTATATTTACGAGCACAAAAAGACGGACGGTGACCGTGACGAAGTCAAGTCCGGCGATTCAAGCCCGTATCTTAACGCTTACTACTACTACAACCTGCCCGACTACACGCTGACGATTGACCTCGACGGCGGAACGGGAATCAGCTACACCTCGGTAATCGGTACTCCCGGCTCAACGCTTACCATGCCCACTGTTTCACGCAGCGGCTACACCTTCGCCGGCTGGACGCTCTCGGGTGCAGGCTCTCCGACAAGCGGCAATCAGAATATGACCTACACCTTCGGCAAGGGCAATGCAACCCTCACCGCCAACTGGGTTGCTAATCCGCAGAATCTTATCATTGATTCAAACGGCGGACGCTACACGGGTAATTTGCTGTATACCTCTGTGAACACGTCTCTTTCGGGCGGCAGCACAAGCACGATAACCTACAACATCAAGCCCGGCAACGACTCCTTCGAGGTTTCCGGCAGCTTTGCCGCCGGAGCATCGGAACAAACCCTTCGAATTCCGATGTGGTGTTATCTTAAGTATAATCAGACCTACAGAATTACCTTCACCTCCACAACTCCGTATTCGGAGCTTTACCTCTTCAAAGACGGCAGCGTAGCCGTGAGAAATGCGTTTACCGTTACTTCCAAAACCACACAGCAAGGCGGACTGTATGTCTACACCGCCGATTTTACCGTTGGTGTAACAGGAAACAGCGACTGTACATGGATTGGAAATCAGGACACAACGGGCAGCTATCAGATAAGGCTCGATCAAAATTCAAGTGCCGGCGGCAATTATACTATTTCCGGTCTGAGAATCGAGGAGCTGACGGAGAGCACCGGTTCGGATGTCTACATCGTTCAGACGACGGATTCGACACGATATGTTCCGGTGCCCAAGCGTGACGGCTATCAGTTCAAGGGCTGGACGATAACTCCCGCCGACAACGGCTCCCACATTTCCGGTACAACCTATACCTACGGTTGGAGCGATACAACCCTTGTTGCAAACTGGCAGGAAACAACGGTTTCCTACGATGTGAACCATTACGATGTGAACCATGACAGCATCGGTGTCAACCTTTATGCGCCGTACTTTGAAACCCAAACGGTCAACGGAATCACCTATTCCTACGACCCCGAAACCGATGTTATTACGCTGAACGGAACGACAGACAAAAACACATTCTTTGCGTACTCTCCGTTCACTCCGGAGGCGGGCGCTACATACTCCGTTTCAATGGAGTATGTTGACGGAACTTCAACTAAAACTGCGTATGGTTGCGCCGTACTTGAGGCTGTGAACGCAAACGGCTCACAGCAGCGAGGAAGCGACGATACAAAAGGTCAATTTTATACAAACTTTTTCGACAAGGGTATCACCAACGGAGACAGCGGTAAGAAATGGAGCTTCACCTCGGCTCAGGCGGGCTCGGGTAATTACGCAGCACTCAGACTTTGGGTTTGGGCATCCAACGGAACTGTTACTTTTACAAACTATAAAATAAAGCTCAAGGTCGAAAAAGCAAATGCGTCAACCGAGTTCTCCCCGAACACTCACTATGTTCTTGATTCCGGCGCAGGCTTGTTCCCTGAGGTTTCCAGAACGGATTACACTCTGCTCGGCTGGTCGGAGGACTCCGACGCAACGGTTCCGTCCTACACCGTCGGTCAGGCTAACACGGCGAATTTCAAGTACGCAAATACCAAGCTCTACGCGGTTTGGCTCGAAACAGCTACCTCCGACGAGCGTGTCGGCACGGTTGAGGTTGCCAAGGGTATCACCGTGACAAACCTTGACAGCGACACTCCGAGCGTAATTTACGAAACGGATAAGAAGAAGTATGAGTACATCGCAGACGAAACCTACAAAAAGCTCTGTGAGGCTTACGAAACCGCACTTGCCGCTTTCACGAACAAGGCGACAAAGAACCTTACTACGGCTCAGGCTCTTTACGACGCACGAAAGGCTCTCGATGCCGACGAGTACCAAAGCGGCTCGTATGTCTACAATGCGCCCGTGTTGTACTATACCGATAGATTTGAAATTAAATATTCCGGCGTTGACAGCAGCAAGATTAAAATTCCTGCCGGTACTTACTCGGTCAAGGATATGAACCTGAACTGGTACTCGACCGACACCCTTGACGAGACCGAAACCGCCTACGATGACGCAATGGCGGCAAAGGATCAGGCGACCGTCAACAGCAATGTTGTTAAAATGGCGTCGAACCTTGTTCTTGAAATGGAAACGGTCAAAACGAGCAATCCGGTTCTCAAGATTTATGACACGGAAACAGGCGCAGTGAACTATGTTCATAACAAAAAGGGTACATATACCTATTACTGCTACACCAACAACCCGAGCCCGAAGCTGAGGATTACGGTTGAGGACACGGCGGGAAGCGGACGCATTTTGTACCCGACCAAGGCGACGGATAACGACATCACCGTGAATAAAGATGATTCGGCAAACCTCGCAAAGACCGAAAATCTGTACAGTCTCACCAATGTTAAGAGAACAGACTCGGTTGACAACGGTTACAGCAAATATCTGAACTCGGCGGCTAAGCTCGGCACATCCTACGGCGAGAACTACTATAATCAGAAGCAGGAAATTACGCTCACGCCTAAATTTTCCGGCACGGACGGCAGCATAAGCTACTCTGTGACGGCTACCGATGATGCTTACACTCCGAATGCGATTTCAAGTGCGTCGCTCAGCGGCTTACAGACCCAAGAAAAAAGCGCAACGGATAAAAAGATAACGATATATATCAGTTACCATTCGGGAAATCAGATGAATGTAACTGCCGAGCAGGTAGATGCTGACAAGTATCTCAGTCAGTTCCACCTGTTCAGGACATCGGGCGGAGCAACAAACTGGGAGCTTCCGAAGACGGGCGACAAGGTTTATACCGTAAACGACGGAACATACGGACAGTGCGGCTTGGGCTCGTTCACTTACACATTCACAACGACCGACAGCAGTGATGGATATTCATTTGATCTTGAAAACTGCACCGCAACAGTTCCGAATGGCTCAACGCCCAATGCTGTTGATAAAGAAAAATTGCTTGACGCTATTATAGCAGAATTAAAGACCGGCGTTTTGGACGGAACTTATACAAAGCTTAAGGAAATGACCACCAAAAAGTTCTGTAGTTCGGAATATGAAATGGTGGACGGAAAAACCGTTGTAAAGAGCGGAACAGGAGTCGGATATTCCGAGTGGGGCAACAACTGGAGCTACAACTACTATCCAAAATCGAATGCATACACCTATGTGCACCTCGTAGACAGATGGGGCAATGTGGTTGATAAGGTTA
>CAVFTC010000061.1:0-12155 GCA_963625295.1 Bacteroides faecis | reverse complement strand
CATTGCGCCAGTATGTTGACTTGCCACTCATTTTGAGCTATCTACTCCCTCAAACCCTGCCGATTATATCATATTAAATTGTATGTGTCAACCTTTATTTTTATTATGAGCTTTCGGCATACTGCTGCTACGGCTTGACAGATCTTTTTTGGGAAAGACTTTCCGAAATTTCCGAGATTTATTCCTTTAAGGCAATACCGCACAATTGGCGTTCCCTATAATCTTTTTTTTAATTCCTCACAAAGCACGCCGAGCTGCTCCATTGTCAGAGCTTCGGCTCGGACAGCAGGGGGAAGGCCTGCGGCATTGATCGCTTCGATAACCGTCGGCTTCGGGATTCCCGTGCCTGCGCTTATTCCGTTTGACGCCGTCTTTCTGCGCTGGCTGAATGCCGCCTTAACCATTGAAAAGAAAAATTTTTCGTCGCTGACTTTAATTGGCGGATTTTTCAGAATGTCAAGCCTGATAACTGCGCTGTCAACATTCGGCGAGGGCATGAACGAGCCTCTCGAAACATCGAAAAGCTTCTGCGCTTCGGCGTAATAATTTACGGCAACCGTAACTGCACCCGAATCTCTTGAACCGACATCGGCGCAAAGCCTGACGGCGGCCTCTTTCTGAACCATTACCGTAACCGATTCGATTTTCAGCCTGCTTTCGAGCAATCGCATTATAACCGGTGAGGTAATATAATAGGGGAGGTTGGCGCAAACGACAACGGGCATATCGCCGAATTCCTCCTCAAGAATTTTGTGAAGATCGACTTTGAGAATGTCGCCGTTGATTATTTTAACATTGTCAAATTCACCGAGCGTTTCGTCAAGCACGGGCAAAAGCCTTGTGTCAAGCTCAACGCAAACGACCTTGTCCGCACGCTTTGCAAGCTCTGCGGTCAGCACGCCGATTCCTGCACCGACCTCAAGCACTCCGACTCCCGCTCTTGCGCCGCCCTCCTCGGCAATTCTCGGGCAAACGCCGGGATTGATTATGAAGTTCTGTCCGAGCGCCTTGGAAAAGGTGAAGCCGTGACGGTTCAAAACAGATTTTATAACGCCTATATCCGATAAATTATTCATAAATACCTCTTAAAAATATTGCATTTTGATTTGAAACCATATATAATATTACAGTATATGATTAAATTTGTCAATGAGGTTGATCTTATGAAAATTTTGGTGACAGGCGGAGCAGGTTATATCGGCTCTCACACATGCGTTGAATTGCTCAATGCAGGTTACGAGGTAGTTATTCTCGACAATTTCTATAACAGCTCGCCCGAGGTGCTTAAAAGAATCAAGGAGCTTTCGGGAAAGGATTTTACCTTCTGCGAGTGCGATATCAGAGACCGTGAGGGTCTTGATAGGGTCTTTGCCGAGAACAAAATCGACGCTGTAATTCATTTTGCCGGACTCAAGGCTGTCGGCGAGAGCGTCAAAAAGCCGCTTGAATATTATGAGAACAATGTTGCCGGAACGGTCACGCTCTGCGAAGCCATGCGTGACGCAGGCTGCAAAAAGATCGTTTTCAGCTCATCGGCCACTGTTTACGGAATGGACAATCCGTCGCCGCTCAAGGAAACCATGAAGATCGGCGGCACGACGAATCCGTACGGCACGACAAAGTATATGATAGAGCTTATTCTTCAAGATCTTTACACCTCAGATAACGAATGGAGCATTACGCTTCTGCGCTATTTCAATCCCATCGGTGCGCACAAGAGCGGACGGATCGGCGAAAATCCGAACGGCATTCCGAACAATCTTATGCCCTATATTACTCAGGTTGCAGTCGGGAAATTGGATCATCTCAATGTTTTCGGCAACGATTACGACACTCCCGACGGAACGGGCGTGCGTGACTATATCCATGTTGTAGACCTTGCACTCGGACATATAAAGGCGGTCGAAAAGGTCGCTTCCACAAACGGAGTCAATATCTACAATCTCGGAACGGGCGTTGGCTACAGTGTGCTTGATGTTGTGAGGGCATTTGAAAAGGCGAGCGGCGTGAAGGTGAAGTATGAAATTGTTCCCCGTCGTCCGGGCGACCTCGCAACCGTATATTCCGACCCGTCAAAGGCGAGGGAGGAGCTTGGCTGGGTTGCCGAAAGAGGAATCGACAAGATGTGCGAGGATTCATGGAGATGGCAGAAAAATAATCCGGAAGGATATTGATAAATGGAATTTTATGAGAACAGTCAGGAACCGGAGGTTGCCGTCCTTGTCGGTATAGACATGGGACTTTACAACGCTCAGGTTTCAATGGACGAGCTTGAGGAGCTCGCAAGAACGGCGGGCGCTGTTGTTGCGGCGAAAATAATTCAAAAAAGAGACAAACCCGATTCGGCAACCTATGTCGGCTCGGGTCGTCTTGAAGAAATAAAGGCATTCACGGAAGCGAATGATGTTGACCTGCTTATCTTTGACGGCGAGCTTACCCCGTCGCAGCAGAGAAACATCGAGGACGAGACGGACATCAGAGTTATCGACCGCACAACTCTTATTCTCGACATTTTCGCCGCAAGGGCGAGGAGCAATGAGGGTAAAATTCAGGTCGAGCTGGCTCAGCTTAAATATTCACTGCCACGGCTCGGCGGCAAGGGTGCGGAAATGTCAAGGCTTGGCGGCGGAATCGGCACAAGAGGCCCCGGCGAAAGCAAGCTTGAAAGTGACAGACGGCATATTCGCCGTAGGATTCAGAGCTTGCAGGAGGAGCTTATTCAGATAGCCAAAAGGCGAGAAAACCTCCGTGCAAGGCGTGAAAAAGACGGCGTTGAAACAATTGCGATCGTCGGCTACACCAATGCCGGCAAATCTACGCTCATGAACACGCTGACCAATGCCGGAGTTCTTGCGGAAAACAAGCTTTTCGCAACGCTTGACCCGACATCCCGTGCGCTGACACTGCCCGACGGCAGAACCGTCATGCTCATCGACACCGTCGGACTTGTCAGGCGGCTTCCGCATCAGCTCGTTGACGCCTTCCGTTCAACGCTTGAGGAGGCGGCGAACGCAACGGTTATCCTCAACCTCTGCGACGCTTCCGACGAATGCTGCACGGAGCATTTGAGTGTTACGATGAACCTGCTTGCAGCGCTCGGCTGTGCGGACAAGCCGATAATATCCGTGCTCAACAAATGCGACCTATGCGGCGGCTCGTTTATTCTGCCTGCGCAGGGCGAATTCGTCATGATTTCTGCAAAAACAGGCGAGGGACTCGGAAATCTTCTTGCAAAAATTCAGCTTTCACTTCCGCTCACACGCAGAAAGGCGGAGCTTCTGATTCCCTATAACGAGGGCAGCCTCGTCAACTATATCCGTGAGGAGGGCGTGCTGATAAAGGAGGACTACCGTGCCGACGGCATCTATGTCAAGGCCGTCGTCGATGTCCGTTTCCTTGATAAGCATAAGGATATAATTATAGGATGAATTTTTCTCTTGACTATTACAGTATTATAGTATATAATTTCATATGCAATTTAATAGATTTCGTGAAACGAAACACCCCTTATTCAGAGCAGCTGAGGGAACAGGCCCTATGAAGCTCGGCAACCTGCCGTTGGCAAGGTGCTAAATCCTGCGGTGTAACCGAAAGATAAGGCAATATACGCTCTCGGTTTTTGCCGGGGGCGTTTTTTACGGAGGAGTAACGGGCGGTCGACCGTCACGCACTCAGAAAACGGAGGTACAACAAATGGCAAAGCATCTTTTTTCATCAGAATCGGTAACAAAGGGACATCCCGATAAAATCTGCGACAGGATCTCGGATTCCGTGCTTGACGCTATTCTTGCTCAAGACCCGAACGGCCGTGTCGCTTGCGAGACCTGCTGCACGACGGGCATGGTTCTCATTATGGGCGAGATCTCGACAACAGCCAATATCGACATTCCGGCAATCGCAAGAAAGGCTATCTGCGACATCGGATATGACAGCGCAGACAAGGGCTTCGACGGCAACACCTGTGCAATAATCACTTCTTTGGACAAGCAGTCGCCGGACATTGCGATGGGTGTTGACGCTTCGTTTGAGCTTAAAGGCGGCGAGGAGGATAAATACAATCTCAACGGTGCGGGCGATCAGGGCATGATGTTCGGCTTTGCCTGTGACGAAACTCCCGAGCTTATGCCTATGCCCATTTCACTCGCTCATAAGCTGGCTCTCAAGCTGACCGAGGAGAGGGAAAACGGCAATCTCGGCTATCTCAGAGCTGACGGCAAAACTCAGGTCACCGTTGAATATGACGACGATAAGGTCGTTCGTATCGACGCAATCGTTGTTTCCTCCCAGCACAGCGCAGATGTTGAGCTTGAGCAGATTCGCAGGGATATTATCGAAAAGGTAATCAAACCGACGATTGATTTGTCGCTTATCGATGAGGACACAAAAATTTATGTAAACCCGACAGGACGCTTTGTAACGGGCGGACCGCAGGGCGATTCCGGTCTTACGGGTCGCAAGATAATCGTTGACACCTACGGCGGATATTCCCGCCACGGCGGCGGAGCCTTCAGCGGTAAGGATCCGACAAAGGTTGACCGTTCGGCGGCTTATATGTGCCGATACATTGCGAAAAATATCGTTGCCGCAGGACTTGCAAGGAAGTGTGAGCTTCAGCTTGCGTATGCAATCGGCGTTGCTCACCCCGTTTCCGTTATGGTTGACACCTTCGGCACGGGCGTACATTCCGACGAGGAGCTTGCAAAAGCGGTGAAGAATGTATTTGACCTTCGTCCGGCTGCAATCATCGACGAGCTTGACCTTCGCAGACCGATATATACCGCAACCTCCGCTTACGGCCACATGGGCAGAACCGATATTGACCTTCCGTGGGAGCGTACGGATAAGGTCGAGGCTCTCAAGGCTCAGTTTTGATTTATCATGAAAACAAAACGGATAATTGCAGTTATATGCTGTGTGTTTGCCGCCGTATTTATTGCGGCGGCAACCGTTGATTTTGCGGCTAAAGACAAGCTCTACCCCTTGCTTTTTGACAGTGTTGACTATGAATACACGGCTCATGAGCCGCAGAGCGTTGCACTGAAAAAGGGCGACTTTGTGCTCTATGGCACATACTGCGGTGAGCAAATGCTGTGGAGGGTTATTTCTGAGGATGGCACGGTTCTTCAGAGCTGTTATATAATCGACTTTGCACCTTACGGAAAATCCTCGGACGCAAACGAGAGCACTCTGACGGAGAAAATCAGAGAGAATCTCGACGGTATCTGCGAGGATGTGTTTATTCCGTCAAAGGAGGAGCTTTCAGATCTTTCGGCAGGCGAACGAAAAAAACAACCGACGCTCTCGGCGGTGCTGAGATGCAAAACAAGGTTTATGTTCCTGCGGAAAAATTGCTGGTATTGGACAAGCTCTGCGATCTCGACCAACTCTCTGAGCGTTGCTGCCGTTACTCAGTCGGGAGCGTTTTATAAAACCCCTGCGACCGATGAGCTGACGGGTGTTTGCCCGGCGATCAGGCTCGGCGAACGAAACATCAATGCCGTTTACGGCGACGGCACAAAGGATACGCCGTATGTGATCGGAGGGGAGCAATGATGAAGAAAAGAAAGTATACTCCCTTTCAGATATTTTGCACGGTGATCACGCTGTTTTATATCATGTTCACAAGGCTGATTGTCAAGACCGATGACGGCCATTTTCTCGGGATAATGAGTGAAAACGGATTCGACCTGATTGATTGGCTCAAAATGAGATACGAAACTATCTCGGGCAGGGTTGTATGCGAGTTTTTGACGATGAGCTTCCTCCGAACGAATCTGATCGTTTGGAAGCTTTGTGCGGCGCTGATGTGGATTGCCGTCGTATACTTTATAATGAAGCTGTTGCGCTCGTTTTCGGAGAATGGGGCGGACGGCGTTGCGGTGTGCATACCGTTTCTCGTTTTTATCGGCTGTCTGAACCCTGCGGCCTTCTGGTTTTCGGGCTCGCTGACATACCTTTTTCCGTTCGGCTGTATGGTCATAACGCTCATTCCAATCGTTTTTGACCTTATGAAAATAGAGTACAGACGGATTCTATGGCTCATTTTATCGGCTGCTTCGGCTCTTGTCGCTTGTTCGCAGGAGCAATCGGCGGCACTGACGCTCGGCTTCTATTCTGTAATATTGATTGCACTGATTGCTGCAAAAAGCATTAAAGCCTATCATTTTGTATCGCTTCCGTTCTGCATTTTTCAGGCATATATTCTTTTCTCGTCACCGGGAATGAGCGGAAGAATGAAAGCTGAGGCGGACGGATTTGAACGGTTCGACGAATTTGGAATATTCGATAAATTTCTGTGCGGACTGTCAAATTACTATGCGTTCGGCTTTATGATGTCGGCTGTTGTGTTTGCGTTTTTTATTATTGCGGTGATATTGAAATTAAAAAGCCTTTATTCCGCAAAAGCAATGCCGATTTTGCTTGCGGCATTTTCTGCTCTTTCATTTATCGGCGGCAATGCTCTTTCACTCATTTTTTGCGGAGCAATACCGGATAAGACCTTCGAGAAAATGTTTACATCGGGCGAATCCAACACAGTCGGAATCGCTGTTATAGTTGTTTGTACTTTGACGCTGCTTTTGATTGCAGCCTCGCTTGTAATGATTGCACTGAAAGACAGGAAATCGGGTCTTTCGGCACTGATATGCTATGCGGCAGGGGTGTGCAGCGCAGTTGTTTTGGGCTTTAGCTCATCAATTTATGCTTCGGGACAGCGGATTTTCTTCTTTTCGGAGATGCTTACGCTTGTTTCGGCTGCAATTCTTTTTACAACATCAACGGACAGCAAGGGTAAAAGAATCACGGAAAGCGCAGTGAAAGTTATATCGACCGTCATGCTTTTGCTTAACTGCCTGAGCTGGTTTTTCATGGAAATACCGATAATGGGGTAAATCGACATTTTTAGCCGACAAAATCATGATATTTGTTGGTCAATTTGTATATTTATACCCATGCTTGAATAAAACCACTTTGTCAAAAATGACATTACGGTTTGTAATGTATAAAATGCACAAAAGTCAGCTCTCTTTTTTAGCTAAATTCATTAAAAAACCGACGGATTTTTAGGATTTACCTGTTGACAACTCAATATTATGAGTGTATCATTATTCACATCATAGATGATGTTACCGAGTTACACAAGCAGCTCGGAAATTAAAAGGAGGTCATTTTATGAAAAAGTCAGTAAAAAAGGTTCTTGCGGCAGTCCTCGCGCTTACTTTTGTGGCTCTCTGCTTCTCCGCTTGCGGCAGCACAAAAAGCTCAGGCAGTAACTATACCGCAAACAACACAGAGTATTTCATTGGTACAACAGGTCCTCTTACGGGTGATGCTGCTTCCTACGGTAACTCTGTAAAGAACGGTGCTACTCTTGCTGTTGAAGAGATCAACGCAGCCGGCGGACTTAACGGCGTTAAGTTCAAGTTTGACATGAAGGACGACAAGGCAACGGCTCAGGATGCAACAACCGGTTACAACTCGCTTCTTGAAGCAGGTATGCAGATCTCGCTCGGTTCCGTTACAACGGACTCCTGCGACGCTTTCGGCGCAAGTGCTGTTGAGGACAACCTCTTCTTCATCACTCCGTCAGCTTCCGCAGCTAAGGTTATCGAGGGCAGAGACAACGGCTTCCGTGTTTGCTTCGGCGATCCGGATCAGGGTACTCTCGGTGCAGACGACCTTATCAAGAACTACAAGAACATCGGTGTTATCTACAACACCAGCGACACATATTCAACAGGTATCTACGACGCTTTCAAGGCTGAGATGGACGCTAAGGGCGTAAGCTTCAAGTCGGCTACTTTTGACGCTGAGAACAACAAGGACTTCTCAACTCAGATTGAGCAGCTCAAGGATTGCGATGTTATCTTCCTCCCGATGTACTATCAGGAAGGCTCGCTTATCTGCAAGGCAGCAACCGCTAAGGGCTGCAAGGCTGACCTCGTCGGCTCTGACGGATTCGACGGAATCGCAGCTCTTATCGATTCCAAGACCGTTACAAACAAGGTTAAGTACATCACTCCGTTTGATGCAGACAGCACCGACGCAACGGTAAGCAAGTTTGTTACCGCTTACAAGGCAAAGTACGGCGAGACTCCCGACCAGTTCGCTGCTGACGGATACGACGCTGTTTACGCTATCTACAATGCAATGAAGGCTGCCGGCGTTGACGATGTAACAATCAGCCCGAGCGATCTTTGCGAGAAGGTTAAGGCTGCTATCACAGCTGACGATTTCTCACTCACCGGTGCAACCGGCACAATGACCTGGGACGAAACCGGTGCATGTAACAAGGCTCTTCAGTTCAAGGATGTTCTTTAATCCGAGATACGGAATTTTATAACTCAATCTTTACGGGTGTCAATCGACACCCGTAAAGGTGTATTTTAAAAAACGACGATTTAAACCGCCGATCAATCTGTATCTGCAAGCCAATTAAACAGGTATTGATTGGTCAGCGGTTTAAGGCAACACCGCACAAGCAAGGCGTGCGCATCAATTTGTGCAGTATTGCCTTAAGCTTTTCCAGAAATAAACGAAAAGGAGTAGATCAAATGTTGTCTACAATTTTGGACGGACTCAGCCTGGGAGCTATCTATGCTCTTATCGCTTTGGGCTACACAATGGTTTACGGTATCGCCAAGATGCTGAACTTTGCCCACGGTGATATTATCATGGTCGGCGCTTATGCTATCCTCGTCACCCTCGAAACGACCGGACACCCGATTCTTGGCGTAATTGCTGCAGTTGTTATCTGCACAGTCGTCGGCATCGTTGTTGAAAGAGTTGCCTATAAGCCCTTGAGAGGTGCGTCGCCGCTCGCCGTTCTTATTACAGCAATCGGCGTCAGCTATCTTCTCCAGAGTATTGCGCAGCTTATCTTCGGCTCAAAGAGCAGAGCTATCACGCTTACCGAAACACGCATGGTCAGCGTCGGCTCGGCGGAGCTTAACCTCAACACGATACTTACCCTCGTTGTCGGAGCCGTTATCATGGTTGCACTTACCCTTTTCGTAAATTATACAAGAACAGGTCGTGCCATGCAGGCTGTTTCCGAGGATAGGGGAGCGGCTCAGCTCATGGGCGTTAATGTAAACAAGATTATCATGATAACCTTTGCTATCGGTTCGGCTCTTGCGGCTTGCGCAGGTGTTTTCTACCTCATGCAGATTCCGTCAATCAGCCCGACACTCGGCTCAATGCCCGGTATCAAGGCGTTTGCCGCTGCGGTTATCGGCGGTATCGGCTCGATTCCCGGCGCAATGCTCGGCGGCGTTATTCTCGGCGTTGTCGAAAAGCTTGCTTTGAGTGTTCCGGCTCTTGCTCCTTATGCAACCGCCATTGAATTCTCATTGCTGATAGTTATACTCCTCGTAAGACCCATCGGTATCCTCGGCAAGAAGAGAAGGGAGAAGGTATAAGCTATGAATTATCTTAAGAATATTAAAAAGGGCATAAGAATAAAGGATTCGTTCAATTACCTTATTATTATTGTAATGCTCGTTGTTCCTCTCCTCATCTCGACCTTCGGCAATCTTCCCCGTTCAAGCTCAGGACTGCTCGCTCAGATGGCATACAGCATTTTGCTTGCCGTTTCGCTTAACCTCGTTGTCGGATTCCTCGGTGAGCTGTCACTCGGACATGCCGGATTCATGTGTGTCGGCGCATACATTGGCTGCTACATTGCAAAGGAGCTTTACAATGTAATGGATTCAAAGCTTCTTGTGCTCATTATTTCAATGCTTATCGGCGGACTTGTTGCCGCAGTATTTGGTTTAATAATCGGACTTCCGGCTCTGCGACTTAAGGGCGACTATCTTGCAATCGTTACGCTGGCGTTCGGTGAAATCGTCAGAACAATCTTCAAGAACCTTCCGACCTTCGGCGCAGCTCTCGGTCTTTCGACCAAGAAGTACGGCAACGACCTTTATATTGTTGCTCTTGTTACGGTTCTTATCTCACTTTTCCTTATTCAGAATATTATCAGAAGCAAGCACGGCCGTGCAATCACCGCTATCCGTGACAACGAGATAGCCGCAAAGGCGATGGGCATTAACATCACCTATTACAAGCTGTTCGTTTTCGTCTTTGCCGCATTCTTCGCAGGCATGGCGGGCGTTATCTACGGCTCATATGTTACACCGGTCGTTTACTCGTTCTTCTCGTTCAACTATTCAATCGAAATCCTTGTTATGGTCGTTCTCGGCGGCATGGGCAACATCACAGGCTCTATCATTTCCGCCGTATTCATTACCTACCTCAACTTCCAGCTCCAGACTCAGCTCTCGGGCGATTTGGCGGCTTTGAAGTATCTCGTTTATGCGATTATCCTCATTGTTGTTGTTATCTTCAACAATGCTCCGGCTCTCAAGAGCATCAGAGAGAGATTTTCAGTCGCAAACAAGCTTCGTGAAAAGCTCAGAAAGAATCCCTCAAAGCAGTACGGAGATACGAACAGATGGGATGTTGTTACGACAAAGATCCGCATGGACGAGGTTCTCTCAACGGATGTAAAGCAGAACGACCCGTTCAAACCCGATAAACCCGAGAAAGGGGGCAAATAAGCATGGCTGACTATGTTCTTGAAACAAAAAATCTCGGCATTTCATTCGGCGGACTCAAGGCGGTTCAGGATGTTAATTTGCAGATAAAAAAGGGTCAGATCTATGGACTTATCGGCCCCAACGGTGCAGGAAAAACCACGGTTTTTAATCTCCTTACCGGTGTTTACAAGCCCACGACAGGTACATTTTACCTTGACGGCGAGGAATTGAACGGAAAAACTCAGGAAAAGATAAACCACAAGGGCATTGCAAGAACCTTCCAGAATATTCGCCTTTTCAACAACATGAGCGTTATCAGAAATGTTCTTGTCGGACTTCACAATCAGCCCGAGTTTAAATGCAACCCGTTTATCAGCATGGTAAAGCTCCCGAAGCATTATGATACAGAGGCCAGAATGAGGGACAAGGCAAAGGAGATCCTTAAGATTTTTGATCTTTACGAGGAGAGAAACAACCTTGCCTGCAACCTTCCCTACGGCAAGCAGAGAAAGCTTGAAATCGCCCGTGCTCTTGCAACGAATCCGAAGCTTCTGCTTCTCGACGAGCCGGCGGCAGGTATGAATCCCCACGAAACTCAGGAGCTTATGGACACGGTGAGATATCTCCGTGACAATTTCGGCATTACGATTCTTCTCATTGAGCATGACCTTAAATTCGTTTCGGGTCTTTGCGATGAAATTACGGTTCTCAACTTCGGTACGGTTCTTTGTCAGGGCAAGGTAGACGACGCCCTCAACGATCCCGAGGTTGTCAAGGCTTATATCGGAGGTTGATGTTATGGCAATGTTGGAAGTTAAAGACCTTTCTGTCTACTACGGAGTTATACAGGCGATCAACGGTATCAGCTTTGAGGTAAACCAAGGCGAGATCGTAACGCTCATCGGTGCAAACGGCGCAGGAAAGACAACAACGATGCAGTCGATAATGGGTCTTATCCCGATCCGTGAGGGTCATGTGAGCTACGAGGGCAAGGATATCACCAAAACTCCCTGCCACAAGATAGTTGAAATGGGCATGACGCAGTGTCCGGAGGGACGCAGAATTTTTCAGGAGCTTTCGGTTTATGACAACCTGCTCATGGGTGCGTTCGCACTTAAGGACAAGAAAAACCTCAAGGAGGATATCGAGAAGATATACACCCGTTTCCCACGACTTAAGGAGCGTAAAAATCAGATAGCCGGTACGCTTTCCGGCGGCGAGCAGCAGATGCTCGCAATGGGTCGTGCTCTTATGAGTCACCCGAAGCTTCTTATGATGGATGAGCCTTCGATGGGACTTTCTCCGCTGCTTGTCGATCAGGTATTTGAAATAATCAAGGATATCAACAAGGACGGAACAACGATTCTGCTTGTTGAGCAGAACGCAGGTAAGAGCCTTGCAATATCCGACAGAGCCTATGTTCTCGAAACCGGAAAGATCGTTCTTTCGGGCACAGGCAAGGAGCTTATGGAGAGCGACGAGGTTAAAAAAGCTTACCTCGGCGGCTGATAAAATTGCATACAAAAAACCGTACCGGGAATGAATTTACTCGGTACGGTTTTTTTGGTGCGCCTGGCGGCGCACATTTCTAACGGGTGAAAGTCCCGAATCCGC
>CAVFTC010000060.1:0-12748 GCA_963625295.1 Bacteroides faecis | reverse complement strand
AACAAAAAAACACTTGATATTTGCATTATAATGTGGTATTATATGTATGTAAATTAACTAAGGTATTGACAAAGGAGTGGGGCGACCCGCTCCTTTGTATTGTAAAGGAGGCGTTAGAATGGCTTCAAAAGGAAAGGGTGGAATTACCGTCAACACCGTTTGGGACATCGCTCAGCCGATTGCCGAAAGTCTCGGGCTTGAGCTTTGGGATGTGCGCTTTGAGAAAGAGGGCGCAGACTGGTTCCTCAGAGTTTTTATCGACAAGGACGGCGGAATTTCAATCGACGACTGCGTTGAAATGAGCCATGCTCTTGACAAGCCGCTTGACGATGCAGATCCGATAGAGCAGAGCTATTGTCTTGAGGTTTGCTCACCCGGGCTGGAGCGCAGTCTTAAAAGGGACAGCCATTTTGAAAAGTGTATCGGCAAGCCGATAATGGTCAAGCTGATTCGTCCGCTTGAGGGCAGCAGAGAGTATAAAGGAACTCTTGAAAGCTACGACAACGGAAATTTTGAGCTTCTCACCGATGACGGAACGAAGCTCGTTATAAATAAAAAAGAAACATCTTATGTTAAACTTGATGATTTCGGAGGAGAAGAACAATGGTAAACAAAGAGCTTTTTATGGCGCTCGAAATGCTTGAAAAGGAAAAAGGAATACCGATGGATGTGCTCTGTGAGGGTATTCAGAAGGCTCTCGTCACGGCAATCAAGCGTGACTACAACAACAGAGACATCGTTTTCTGCGAGCTTGACCCGGAGAAAAAGACGATTCGTGTTTTCGTCAGAAAAAATGTTGTCTCCGAGGTTATTGATCCCGATGAGGATCTGACTGTTGAGCAGGCGCAAAAATACAAGCCGACGGCTATGGTCGGCGACATCATTGAAATTGAGCTTGAAACGAAGGAAGTCAGCCGTATCGCTGCCGACAAGGGTAAGCATGTTATCCGTCAGGGCATTCGTGAGGCCGAGCACGGCAGAATCCGTGAGGAGTTCCAGGCTCACAATCAGGAGATTGTTACGGCAAAAGTCTCCCGTGTCGATCCCGAAACCAAGGACGCTATCGTTGAAATCGGCAAAACTCAGGAGCCGCTGTTCAGAAGCGAGCAGATTCCGAACGAAACCCTTCTTCCGGGAATGCTTATCAAGGTTTACATTGCCGGCGTTGCGGATGCAAAGGAAGGCAGAAGAGGTCCGAGAGTTACAATTTCCAGAACGCATCCCGGCCTTGTTAAGAGACTGTTTGAATCCGAAGTTCCCGAGATTTACGACGGAACGGTTGAAATCAAGGCGGTTTCCCGTGAGGCAGGCTCAAGAACGAAGATTGCCGTTTACTCTGCGGACGAAAATGTTGACGCAGTCGGCGCTTGCATAGGACCGAGAGGCGCCCGTGTAGGCAAAATCGTCGATATGCTTTACGGCGAGAAGATAGACATTGTTAAATACAGCGAAGATCCGAAGGAATTTATCGCCGCTTCGCTTGCTCCGGCAGATGTAATTTCTGTCACGGTAGACGAAAACGCAGAAAAATCCTGCAAGGTTATCGTCCCCGACCTTCAGCTTTCGCTGGCTATCGGTAACAAGGGACAGAATGCACGGCTTGCCGCCAAGCTCACCGGCTGGAAAATAGACATTAAGCCGGAAAGCGGAACGACTGAGCCGTCGGTAGAGCTTTAATTTAAAGGAGGTGCGGGAATGCAGCAGAAAAAAATTCCCCTGCGCAAATGCATGGGCTGCGGCGAAATGAAGCCGAAGAAGGAGCTTGTTCGAGTTGTAAAAACGCCTGAGGACGAGATCGTTCTTGACCTTACGGGCAGAAAAAACGGCAGAGGAGCTTATATCTGCCGTGACGCCGAATGTCTCAAGAAGGCAAGAAAGGCAAAAAGAATAGAAAAATCATTCCTGTGCCGAATTCCTGACGAGGTATACGATAAAATGGCAGAGGAGCTGGAAAACGGTGAATGATTCGGCACTCAATCTTTTAGGCCTTTGCAGACGGGCGGGCAGACTCAGCCTGGGTCACGACGCTTGCAAGCAGTCGATAAACAGCGGCAGAGCGAAGCTTTGCATAATCTGTTCCGATGCTTCCGAAAGGCTCGCAGATGAAATATCGGGGCTTGCAAAGGCGCACAATAAACCGGTTTACGATGTACGCTACACCATGCTTGATATCAAGCATGCGTTGAGCTTCAAAGCGGCGGTTTTTACCGTTGATAATGAAGGCTTCGCAAAGTCATTGATCGCTAAACTTAACGAAAATCAATCCGGGGAGGAACGCATTTTATGATAAATAAATATCGTGTCCACGAAGTGGCAAAGGATTTTGATTGCCCCAGCAAGGAAATTCTTGACATAGTAACCAAGCATTTTGAGGGACAAAAGAAATCCATGACGGCTCTTGAAGAAGCAGAGCTTGATGTTATATTTGAAACCGTAACGCAGGAAAACAGCGTTGAAAGCTTCGACGCTTACTTTGCGACGGCAGCAGAGCCGAAGAAGAAAGAGAAAAAGGAAGAAAAAGCTGACGAACCGAAAAAATCGGAAGCAAAGGCTGACTCATCCGCCAAGGATGAAAAGAAAGCTCCGGTCAAAAACGATCAGCAGCCTAAAAAGAAGCAGAAAGATCCCAACGCCGCTCCGCAGAGCAGAACGAAGGGCGAATTCAGAACGATCGACACAAGGGCAAGCAATGTTGACCTTGACAAATACAACGAGAAATACGAAAATATTTCCCCTGTTAACCAGGACAGACGAAGCGACAGAACCGTTAACAAGCAGAAGCTGAAGCAGAAGTCTCAGCAGCGCGGCAAACAGGGCAACCGCTCACGCCGTGAGTATGAGGAAAAGATGAAGCGCCTTGAGGCAATGAAAGCCAAGAAGCCGCAGCTTCGCATTCAAGTTCCCGAGGAGATCACGGTCGGCGACCTTGCAGCCATGCTTCACATGACGGCGGCAGAGGTTATCAAAAAGCTTTTCGCTCTCGGTCAGATGGCAACGGTCAACGAGGTTATCGACTACGACACGGCTGAAATCGTTGCAACCGAGCTTGGTGCAAAGTGTGAAAAAGCGGTTGTTGTCACCATTGAGGACAGAATCATAGACGACAGCGAGGACGACGACAAGGATCTTGTTGCCCGTGACCCGGTCGTATGTGTTATGGGTCATGTTGACCACGGTAAAACCTCGCTGCTTGACGCAATCAGAAACACCTCCGTTACCTCAACCGAGGCAGGCGGAATCACGCAGCATATAGGTGCTTACAGAGTTGACCTCAACGGTCAAAAGATTACATTCCTTGACACCCCGGGTCACGCAGCATTCACATCAATGCGTGCAAGAGGTGCGCAGGCAACAGATATTGCCGTTCTTGTTGTTGCGGCAGACGACGGCATTATGCCGCAGACGATCGAGGCTATCAACCATGCAAAGGCGGCAGAGGTGCAGATCATCGTCGCTATCAACAAGATGGACAGACCGGGCGCAAATCCGGACAGAATCATGCAGCAGCTCACCGAGCACAGCCTTGTTCCCGAGGAGTGGGGCGGCGACATCATCTGCGTTCCCGTTTCGGCAAAGACCCATATGGGTATCGACAAGCTGCTTGAAAGCATTCTCCTTGTTGCTGAAATGCAGGAGCTTAGAGCCAACCCGAACAGAGCGGCAAAGGGTATCGTTATTGAAGCCCGTCTTGATAAGGGCAGAGGTCCTATTGCGACCCTCCTTGTTCAAAAGGGTACTCTCAATTCCGGCGATATCATCGTTGCGGGACAGTCTGTAGGCCGTGTCCGTGTAATGGTTGACGATAAGGGCAGAAAAATCAAGTCGGCAGGTCCGTCCGTTCCCGTTGAGATAACTGGTCTTGCGGAGGTTCCGAATTCGGGCGATATATTCGACGCAGTCACAGACGAGCGTCTTGCCCGTGAGCTTGTTGAGCAGAGAAAGGCCGAGGCCAAGGAGGAACAGTTCAAGTCCGTTCAGAAGGTTACTCTTGACAACCTCTTCGACTCGCTCAAGGACGGCGAGATGAAGGAGCTTAATATCATAGTTAAGGCAGATGTTCAAGGCTCGGCAGAGGCTGTTAAGCAAAGCCTTGAAAAGCTCTCGAACGAGGAGGTTCGTGTTCGGGTTATCCACAGCGGCGTGGGTGCTCCGAGCGAATCCGATGTTATGCTCGCCAACGCTTCCGACGCAATTATCGTCGGTTTCAACGTCCGTCCCGACCCGGTTGCTATCAACCTTGCGGAGCGTGACGGCGTTGAAATGAGAATGTACAGAATTATCTATGACTGCATTGAAGAAATTCAGGCTGCCATCAAGGGTATGCTTGCTCCGAAATACCGTGAGGTTGAGCAGGGTCGTGCCGAGGTCAGAAATGTTATCACCATCTCCTCCGTCGGCAAAATTGCGGGCTGCTATGTTCTCAACGGTAAAATCGCAAGGAATTCAAAGGTTCGTGTAGTCCGTGACGGTATAGTTTTGGCAGTTGACGACATCGCTTCACTTCGCCGATTCAAGGATGATGTTAAGGATGTTGCTTCCGGCTACGAGTGTGGAATCGGTCTTACAAAATTCTCCGACCTCAAGGAGGGCGACATTTTCGAGGCCTACACTGTCGAAGAATACAGAGATTAAGAGGTAGCTTATGGCTGGTTACAGAATAGACAGAGTATCCGAGGATATTAAGCGTGAGATCATAGCTATCATTCGTGAGCTTAAAGATCCGAGGGTAATGGATAAAATGCTTACCGTAGTGAGGGTCGAAGTCAGCTCCGACGCCTCCTACGCCAAGGTGTATATCAGCGCAATGGAGGGTCTTGAGGTTGCCAAGGAGGCAGTCAAGGGCCTGAAAAGCGCAACGGGATATATTCGTCGGGAGGTCGGCAAGCGGCTTCACCTGAGAAAAACACCCGAGCTGTGCTTTGTTGCCGACGACTCTATTGAGCACGGTATGCATATTGTTAAGATTATGGATGATTTGAGGACTGAGGACTAATGGTTATCAAGCTTGAAGCGGCGGTTGAATTTTTAAATTCAAGGGACAATTTTTTGATATTGACCCATTCGCACCCGGACGGAGACACGCTCGGCTCGGCTTTTGCGCTCAAGTATGCGCTTGAAGCCGTCGGCAAACACGCAAATGTCAGCTGCAATGACACGGTTGCGAAAAAATTCGATTATCTCGGAGAGGTTTGCGGTGATGAGTGCGCTTTCGACGCCCTCGTTGCGGTCGATGTGGCGGACACAAAGCTGCTCGGCAAGGACTTTGAGGAAAAATTCGCCGGTAGAATCGAGCTTTGCATTGACCACCACGGCTCAAACCGCTTGTTTGCCGAAAGAACTCTGCTTGACGCAAACGCTGCGGCGGCGTGCGAAATAATTCTTGAAATCATCCACGCTCTCGGCGTTAAACCGACGAAAAAAATCGCCGACTGTATCTATACGGGGCTTTCAACCGACACAGGCTGCTTCCGCTATTCAAATGTCACCCCACGCACAATGCGTATGGCGGCTGAGATGATAGAGTGCGGCGCAGACAACGCAAGAATAAACACGGTCATGTTCGAGACAAAAACAAGAACATATGTTGCTCTCGAAAAGCTTGCCGTCGGCGGTATGAAGATGTTCCTTGACGGCAAATGCGCCCTGATAACGGTAACGCAGGAAATGTACCGTCAAAGCGGCTCGGACGAGAGCGAGGTTGATGCAATCGCCTCGCTCCCCCGTCAGATTGAAGGGGTGCTGGTCGGCGTTACGATGCGTGAGCGCAAGGACGGCAGCTACAAAATCTCAATGAGAAGCAATCGCCCGATCAATGTTTCGGAGATCTGTGCGGCGATGGGCGGCGGCGGACATCCGCAGGCAGCAGGCTGTCAGGTCAGCGGCACGCTTGAAGAAGCGACCAAAACCGTAATAGATGCAGTTGAAAAATATATAGATCAGCACCACACAAATTGAGGTGTTCCCACAAAAAACAATTCCCCCGAAGGCTCAAGGTAAATCGTGAAGCCTTCGGGGGTTATTTTTGTTTCACTTATTCTTTTACGGTGGCTAAGGTGTAGCCGTCCTCATCAACATAGACGGTCATAAGCTTTGTGCTTGTTATCTTATCATCAGTCACGGTGTCCATGGAAAAAGTGACCTTCCAAATTCCCTGTGTTCGGTCGAACGCAAAATTTATCTTGTTGAATTTTTCGCTTACTTCCTTCTTCGCAATGTCAAGAACGGCGGATTTGGTGTTCACCTTTCCGACGGCGTTGCTCTCGTTTGTGACAAAGCCCTCGGTTTTGGCGTTCGGATTTTTCTTGATTTCTTCTTCGTCATCGTTATATTTAAAGGTCAGAACCTCCTCAACAAGGGTGTAGCCGTTCTCCTTGTCAACGGTAGTCTGCTTGCCGAGGTCGCCCTCCTTCTTGCCGCAGGCAAAGAACGACATCGCCATAACAGCAATGAGCAAAACAGCAATAATTTTTTTCATAAAATCATCCCCTGTAGTTCTTGTATTCGCCGCTGAGTATCCTCTGCCACCACTCACGGTTGTTGAGATACCAGTCAATCGTTTTCTGAATTCCCTCGTTGAAAAGCGTTTCGGGAGTCCAGCCAAGCTCGGCATGAATCTTTGCCGGATCAATGGCATATCTCATGTCGTGACCCGGGCGATCCTTAACATATGTTATAAGACTCTCGTCCTTGCCGACGGCCTTAAGGATCGTTTTGACAACATCTATATTTGCTTTTTCGTTATGTCCGCCGATGTTATAGACCTCACCGATTTTTCCGTTTTCAAGAATCATGTCGATCGCCTTGCAATGGTCGTCAACATAGAGCCAATCACGAACATTGAGTCCCTCGCCGTAGACCGGAAGCTTTTCATCGGCAAGCGCCTTTGAAATCATGAGCGGAATAAGCTTTTCGGGGAACTGATACGGGCCGTAATTGTTGGAGCAGCGTGAGATCGTTGCCGGCGTACCGAATGTACGATGATACGCCATTACCAGCAAATCGGCCGAAGCCTTGCTTGCCGAATACGGCGACGAGGTGTGGATCGGCGTTGTTTCGGTAAAGAAAAGGTCGGGACGGTCAAGAGGAAGATCGCCGTAAACCTCGTCTGTTGAAACCTGATGATAGCGAGGAATGTCGAACTTATTGCAAGCGTCAAGCAACACCTGCGTGCCGAGGATATTCGTCTTGAGAAAAACCTCGGGGTTCTCGATTGAACGGTCAACATGGCTCTCAGCCGCAAAGTTAACTATTGCGTCGAATTTTTCCTCCTCACAGAGGGCAAAAACCGTCTTTCTGTCCGTAATGTCACCGAGAACAAAGCGGAAATTTCCCTTGCGTGCATCATCAAGAGTATAAAGATTGCCCGCATAGGTCAAAGCGTCAATACACACCAGCCTGTAATCCGGGTGCTTGCGCTGCATATAATAAATAAAATTGCTGCCAATAAATCCGGCACCGCCCGTAACAAGAATATTTTTCATATCAAATCTCCTTTGGAAATCGTTACAGCTATTATACACTTTACAAATGAAAAAGGCAACATTTTAGTCGATCTTCTCCACCTTAACCTTTAGGAAGTAGCCGACCGCCGCTCCGGCAAGTGCGCCGATAATCATATTCAAATATATGTTCACACCTGTCACAAGCGAGAGCAACGCCCCGACGCCGATGCCGAGAACAAGAAAAATCAGAACAAAATATCTGCTCATTTATGCCGCCGCCTTTCCGAATACATTTTTCACCGTCGTGACAATCACCTCAAGCGTGCTCATGTGCACGGTAACCTTAATCTTTTCAGAGTCAATAAGCTTTCCGTCCTCGGAACGAAGCTCGGCGGTAACGGTTGCTTCGCCGTTGCCATTTGCCGTTATAAACCCGCTCTCATCTACTCCGACAATTTCGTTCGAGCTTGATTTCCATGTGACATTGCCGAGCGTTTCGTCGTATTCGGCAACTATTCTTGCGTTCGCCTTGTAGCGCAGATCAATCTTATTGAACGAAACTTGAAGCGGCTTTTCCGAAGCACCGTTAATTTCCAGCATTTTGCTTTGATCTATCGAGCGCATCCACGAAAGCGTTACATACGGCTGATGAACATTCAGCATGGTGTTGAGCTGACCCAGCAGAGCCTTGACATCGGAGCGGTTGTCCTTTGCAAATTCTATCAGCGCTATCATAACATCAATAATGCCCTGAATCTGCGTTTGCGTCAGGTTCTGACTTGCGTCGCTTTCGGCAATTTGGGAAGCGATATAAGCACGGAAGCCCTCGCTTTTGATGGTGTCCATATTCGTCGGAATGATTCCGAGCGCAACCGCCGAAAGAATCACGCCGAAGGTCTTTAATGCATTGCCCGCATTGAGCTTTTTGCCGATATACTGACCGGCAATGAACACAAGTCCGTCCTCGTATTTTTCAACATAAAGCTCCCGGCTTTTGAAAACATCGTTCGCAAGCTTCGACATCAACGAATCCAGCATTGCGCCGACCGAGCGGGAATCCTCCTCGCTGTAAAAATTCGAGCTTGATTTTTTCCCCGTCTCAGCCATAAGCGTGTCAAATGTTTCGCACACTTTTTCATAATAATCGGAATAGTCCGAGCAATTCTCCGCCGAGGGAAGATAGTATTCCGAGCCGTAATGCGTAAAGTCCCAATCCTTCATAACAAACTTTGGGACATAGTCGTTAGGATTCATTATATTTATGATATTGCCGTAAATCGCATTGTCCGCATCGCTGTTTTCGGTGCACTGCGGCGCTTCAAAGGTATAGACATAGATATCGTTCTTTGCAAGTCCGGCATTTTTGATGCAATCGTCATTGTTCAGACATTTCGCATAGCTTCCGTCGTCAAGCTCACCGCCGACAAGATTGGCAATTGAGCCTCCCCTGCTGTAGCCGGGAATAAGAAGCTTAACCCTGCCCTCTATTTTCTCCGTTTTGAAATAGTCGTTGATATAATTAAGAACGATCTCCTTGCCGATCTCAAAGCCGAGGTGGTTTTCGCCGTTGCCGATTCTCATGTTTCCGCCCCACTCCATGCCATAGTTTCCGCTTCTGATTGCGGCAATTACTATCGTGCATTTTTCGCCCGAAAGCGTGACGGTTTTCTTTGCCATTTCAACTGCGGCGGTGTCGTAGCCCTCGGTTTCATAGCCGAACGCTTTTGTTTCGTATCCGCAGTTTTCAAGCATGGCTCTGATATGCTCGTCTCTGTCGTCCTTGTTGAACGAATTAAAGGTTGCCATGGAAATGTTCAACGCAAGCAGAGCAAGGTCGTGATTATATTCAAATGAGCTGCCCGAAAACCATTGGTCATCATATTCATAAGGATAACGCAGGCTTTCATTGAACCAGTCGCACTGATAAACTCCGGTCGTCTTTTCCTCCGCATTGACCGTAAACGGCAAAAACGAAAGAGTTATAAGCACCGTGAGCAATGCGGCTATAATTTTATTCTGAAAGTTCAATTTGTGCTTTCCCCATTTCATAAATTATATAAACTTCTTGCCTATTAAAATGATAATATCACATCATAGAGAAAAAATAAATACATTTTACGGAATTTGTAAAAAGTTTACAATTAGGTCAAGGCAATGCCCACAATTGAGGTGTGCGGTATTGCCTTAACCCATATTGATTTCATACCTGCCGCTTTTTAAAATCCTGACAAGGTCGGCATTGCTGTTTATCTTTTCCTCCGTGATAATCCCCGACGCATTTCCACGCTGACTTTCACGGTGATAATCCGCTCCGCCGGTCACAATTTTGAAATTTTCCTTCTTCGCCCACTCCTGCGCTTTTCGGTTAAAATCCTTGTCTTTATCCTTGCCGTTAAAAATCTCGCAGCCGTCAATATACTTCGGATTTGCCCTGTGAATGTACGGTCTGAACGGGTGAGCCTGAACGATTATTGCTCCGCTATCCCGAACAAGCTTGTAAAATCTGCGAGGTCCCTTAAAGAGCATATTTCCGTTTTTTCTGATGAAGTCCTCATCAATTCCGTACACAAGATAATCGTTAGTCGTTGCAAAATATCTTATCTCCATGCCGAGCAAAACCGTAAAATCATCGCCTGCCGCCTCAAGTGCATTGTGATATCCTCGGAGATATTTCTCAACATCGACCTGCTTCTTGAAGGAACTATCCGTTCCGAAAGTCAAAAACGAATAGTGATCCGTTATTACAAGTCCGCTGTAGCCTATTGATTTGTAAAATTCGACCGTATCCTTTGCCAATGCCGCTGCACATTCGCTCGTTTCTGCGGTATGGCAATGCAGTTCATATTTATATTTCATTGAGCGACCTTCTTTGGGTTAAACTGTGAAGCAATGACCTCCCCTCGCTTAAACAAACAAGGGGAGGCTTTGCAAAGCAATTCGCACACCGCAAATGTGCGGTATTGCCTTAAACTCTTTTCATTATATCCGCAAAAACATCGGTGAGCGTCTGTGCCGCCGAATATCCCATCGAGTTTGTCTCGTGATAATGATTTCTGTCGAAACGATCTCTGCCGTTTGAAAGATACGGCTGAGTCTTATGGAGAATGAAATCGTTAGGAGCAACAACATAGCCCGTCATATCGTTCGTGACGCCGAAGATAAGAAGATCCTTGTCTTTGGCAATATCAACCAGCGGAGTCGGATTGATTTCCGGTCCTCTGCCCGTGGCGGAATCCTCTGCGGAATCATATCCGCCGTAAGCAACCTCGGGGAATACCTCTCCGGGCATCAAAAGGATCTGCTGCGAACCAATCTTCATGTATGTCATCTCGGAAACAAGAGCAATGCCGATCTCACTCTTTTTCGATGCAACGAAGGTCGAGCTCATAACCTTGAGCATGGCAAGGAAAGCAAGCACGGAGTTATCGGCATAGTAATAGAACGGCTGCTGAAGCACGGTGATCTCAGGCTTCATCTTCTCGTCGTTGTCTATTGTGAGCGCAGCCTTGCCGAGAGTTTCGCCCTGAAGCTCCGTTCTCTTCCAGTTGTCCTCAATATCCGGGAATCCGGGATCAACCGCACCGATAGCGCCGATGCCGTAGAGAACATTGACATCCTTTTCCTTGTAAATCGTCTGTCTGAGGAAATACGGATAGTCGGCGCTGCAAAGAGTATTTGAGCCGCCGAGTGTGTTCGGGTGGGCGGCATAGTTGAGAAGCCATGTCTCCTTGCTTCCGTCATCGGGAACGAAACGAATTCTTGTAAGTGTGTCGTGAAGAACTACCGGCGGACGCTTGTCAAACTGAGCGTCGGGAACATGAGTCGTTCCGACATAGAGATCGCCCTTCTTGCGGTTATCGTATGCCTCAAGGCATACCTCCTTCACATTTTTGAAAATCTTCTGCATATATGTGTCGACCTTGCCGGTCTTGGGAAGCCTGCCCCAATATCCAACGGTATCAAATCCGCCGTGGGTATGGGAACAGCAAACATTGATGGCCTTGCACTTCGCCTTGCTCGAAAAATCCGCAAGACTTGCACGGATTATGCTTACCTCAAAATTGGTAAGACCGATAAAATCGGCGCAAACCATCATAACGCCGCCCTCATCGCCGCAGCCAATCCACATTGCGCTGACCGTGATCGGATCATGAAAGCCCGTCATCTTCTGAGCCATCTTGTGGCCTGCTATGTAATAGGTCTTGGAATCAAAATCGTCCGGCATTGTCTCTTTCATTGCAAAGCCTACATCAAACTTATCGTCCGCCTTGTTTGAAATTTTCACAGGCTGAACCTTGGGTAAATCCGCAGGATAGCCCTTCTTTGCAAGTCTTTTTCCCTTGCCCGTTGTGATTTTCTTAACGGCACTTGCCGCAAAATCTGCTATATCCATATATTTGACCTCCTTGAAACGCTCTTTTGTTTCAATATAATTATATCACAACGGCAGTATATAAACAAGTTAATTTTTTGTGAATTTGAACGAACGGCAAACACTGATTGACACAGCGCAAATTAAATGATATAATTCCGATATAAAACAAATTCAGGGAGGAATTCTCATGCGAATCAAAAAATATCTTGCCGAATTTTTAGGTACGGCAATCCTTGTGCTTTTCGGCTGCGGAACGGCAGTTTTCTGCGGAGGGCTTTCCGGCGGAACAGGTAACGGCACCCTCGGAGTTGTCGCAATTGCACTTGCCTTCGGACTTTCAATCGTTGCCGGCGCATATTCCATCGGCCATGTTTCCGGCTGCCATGTCAATCCGGCTGTTTCTCTTGCAATGTTCATCAACGGCAAGCTCGACCTTATCGACCTTATCGGCTACATTATCTCTCAGATTGCCGGCGCATTTGCAGGCAGCGGTCTGCTGCTTCTCATCTCCAAAGAAACCTCGTCAACCGGCTTCGGCACGAACGGCTACGGCGAGCTGAGCAGCGTCGGAATTTCCATGACGGGTGCAATTGTTGTTGAAATCGTTCTCACATTTGTCTTTGTTCTGACCATTCTCGGCGTAACATCGAGCGAAAAATATTCCTCGGTCGCCGGCATCGTTATAGGTCTTACCCTTACCTTTGTTCACATCATCGGAATTCCGCTCACCGGCACATCGGTCAATCCGGCACGAAGCCTTGCCCCGGCGGTTCTTGAAGGAGGCACGGCGCTCGATCAGGTTTGGGTTTTCCTCGTCGCTCCCCTCGCCGGCGCAGCATTGGCAGGAATCATCTTCAAATTCCTTTTTAAACCGAAAGAAGCATAATATATTCAAGGCAATACCGCAAAATGAGCTTGTGGTATTGCCTTA
>CAVFTC010000059.1:0-12912 GCA_963625295.1 Bacteroides faecis | reverse complement strand
ATCGCACCCTACGCAGATAGATGGTAGACGGTAGACGGAAGATGTTAGATGATGTTACGGAAAAATGTAGCATTTAATTTTTCGCAGGTCTACAATCTACCATCTAAAATCTAAAGTCTAATTTACGCAGGTCTAAAATCTACAATCTACCATCTAAAATCTAAATTGCCCGGCAGATTATGAAACTGTCGGGCAAAATTATGGTGTTCTTTTTTATCTTATTTCTTACCTTTTTACCAAACTATGTTGGTGAAGGTTTCGGTGCTGACAATGTCCTTGACGGCAACATCGCCGAAGATTGAGATTTTTGCCTGAATGTCCGCCGATGCGGAGAATTCTGCCGAAACGAGCTTGCCGGTCTTTGAATCGACCTTGGCGTAAACATAGCCGTCGTGGTAGCTCATGTTGATGGACTTGATACCCGGAACCATGTTGCCTGCTTCCGCTGCGTCGATAACGGACATTACTCTGCCGTAGCTGCTTGCTTCGCCCTTTGCCGGGTTCTGCTCCTTGCCGAGGGTGAGCTTTATCTCATAATACTGACCGCTTGTCTTGATAGTGGCATTTGTAACATCCTGCTCTCTGAGCTTGCTTGACCAGTCGTAGCCGGCTGCCGGGAAATCGTCCTTAATATCATCGCTGCCCTTTTTCATCGTTGTGCTCTTGTTTGCGGCAACGAGCTTGATAAGGCTCGGAGAAATACCGTCTGTGCTGCCCTTGACCTCTCTGACCATCTTCTTGTTGTAGCCGACCTTGGCTGCCTTTGCCTTGTTGAGAGCTGTGTTGCAATAGTTGATGATCTCAGCCTTGCTCATTTCCTTGCTTGCGCTGCTCTGCTTGGCTGCGCTCTGACTGCCAGATGACGAGCTGCCCGAGCTTTGCTGTGAGGAGCTTGAGCCTGCGTCGGCAGCCTCGGTGCTGTCGGGCTGAGCGGCGTCTGTCTGCTCCGTTGCTGACGGATCGACTGCGATATCCGCATCCGTGCCGTTGTCGATAACGGCTTCATCTGTTTGTATGTCGCCGTCAAACGAAGAACTGCTCTGCTGCACCTGAGCGGAGCTTGCCGTCGATTTGATTGTGTCGGCTATCTTTCCTGTTGAAATTACAGTCGATATACAAACGCTCGCAACGCAGAGAACCGCAGTTGCCGATTTGATAAGCTGCTTGCCTGTTTCGTTATTCATTGATTTTCCCTCCTGTTATTCGGTATCTTAATAATATAATTATTTTGCTCTTTTGTCAATCCCTGCTCAAAGTGAATTTATCATCGAGAGGAGGTTTACCCAGAAGAGTCTGCCGTTGAAGTCTTCTCTTTGTGCGCCCTGAAGCGTTGTGTGGTCGCCCCTGACAACCTCCATTATGTTCCAAATGCCTGTTTCGACACTTGAGCTGTCGTATTGCACGGACGGTGCGCCGATGGGAGCGAGAGCAGAATATGTATTGACAAGACCGTCGTTTGCCTGCCATTTCTCGTCGATAACATAATCGCCGGGGGTTGTGCCGGTGTAGGAGCAGATGATTTTTGCTGTTACGGTATATTGGGAGGCGATGAGCTTGTCATCTGCACGGCATACGCCGTTTTCGTCTCGGTATGTTCCGTCACAGGCATATGAAAAATAATAAATGCCCGGAACGGTCGATATCCTCTCGTTGAGTGCCAGCGCATTGTCAATCATCATGTCATAGAGCGCATTGTCACCGAGCCTCGAAATAACCGAGGAGGCGGAATCAAAGCCGTTTACGATATCCTCTGCCGCCTTTTGATTTATGCAGTAAGCGGTTGTCCCGTTGTGCGGTGCGGCAAGGGTGACTATACTATATATCCAGCTTGATTTGCCGCCCGTGAAAAGTGGAGAAGTGTCCGGCGCAGATTTTTCGGCTTCATCGCCGTTTGCCATAAGCTCTGCCAGCATTCTGACGGTAGCTCCGCCGAAGGAATGACCGAACAGGTTGATTTTCTTCTCCTCGCTCCAGTCGTTTATCAGGCGGCAATCGGAATAATCCTTACCGAAGCGGTCGTGACCGTATTTCCGGCTGTGGGCTTCACCGTAGTCGGTGACGGTTCCCGTGAGCTGGGCGTAAAGCTCGCACGCTCTGTCCCATGCGCTGCCGGCAGGGGAAACGGTTGCGGCATGGCAGTCAAAGCCCCGTGCGTTGAGATATTTCGTCAGGTCGCCGTTTTTGACGCCCCAGTAAGGAAAGACCTTGTTGAAATCGTCGTATTCGCCCCAGCCGGAAAAGCCGTGGACAAAAACATTAGTATATTCTGTGTTGAAATTCTTCCTGTCAATATCGGCATGAGGGATATTGAGCACGGGAAACAGGAACATAATTACGGAGATGAATAGAGAAATAATTTTCGTCATGTAAAACTTCCTTCCAAATAAAGCTTGAATTTTGTTTGAGTATATATTATTATTTATTTGAAAATTTGTCAATTTTCAATCGGCAGAATATGTCGGGAAAGGACGGTTACTATGCATTACAGAAAAGACGGAAATACAATAAGCGTAAGGCTGAGCATCGGCGAGGACATCATAGCTTCGCTGCTGGAGCTTGCCGAAAAGGAGAATATCGGCTTTGCTCAGGTCAACGGCATCGGCGCAACAAGCCGTGCGACGGTCGGCTGCTACGACCTTGAAAAAGGGGAGTATATCCCGAAAACCTTCGAGAAGCCGATGGAGATTGTTTCCCTGCTCGGCAACCTGACGAGGAAGGACGGCAAGCCGTATCTGCACCTGCACGCATCGTTCTCGGGCGAGGACTGCAATGTTGTCGGCGGACACCTGACCGAGGCCGTCATCGGCGTAACGGCGGAAATTTTCGTCAACATCATCGACGGTGAGATGAACCGCCGTGTTCACCCCGTTACCGGAATAAATGTTTTCGATATTTGAGCTGTTTAGACAATGCCTTATCTTTTTATGGTTTTTCGTTCATTTTTGTTGACAAAAGGCGAATAATACCATATAATTTATAATAAGAATAAAAGAGGGCGTGGTGTGATTATGTATCAGTCGTTGGTTTCTCTTTGGATCGCTTTGGTTATGACCTTTGTGAATTTTGTTCCCGGCTTTGTCGTGCCGGAGGATAAATCCGGTCAGGTTGACAAGAGCTATCCCTACATCTTTGTGCACGGCTTTCTCGGCTGGGGCGAGGACGAGGGAATCAATCAGGATCTTTCCTACTGGGGAGCGACAGCCTGCCATTTGATACCGAAGCTCAGGGAGCAGGGTATTGAGTGCTGGGACGCCTCCGTCGGCCCGTTTTCGAGCAACTGGGATAGAGCCTGTGAGCTTTACGCTCAGTTGACTGGAACCCGTGTCGATTACGGTGCGGCTCACTCCGAAAAGCATAATCACCTTCGCTACGGCAGAACATACAGCGAGCCGCTTTTTGAGGGCTGGGGCGAGAAGGACGAAAACGGCCTTATGAATAAGGTCAACCTTATCGGCCATTCCTTCGGCGGCAACACGATAAGGCTTCTTCAGGGTCTGCTTTCTCAGGGTGACGCAGCCGAGCGTGAGGCTACGGCGGCGGACGATATTTCACCGCTCTTTGTCGGCGGAAAGGCGAATTGGGTCAATTCCGTTACGACGATTTGTACGCCGAATAACGGAACGACGATGAAGTACATGATCGACGACCTGAGGCTGCTTGATGTTTTGGAGATATCGGTTTTCCTTTACGCTGCAATTCTCGGTCGTTCGCAGCTCAACGGATATGTTGATTTTCATATGGAGCAGTTCGGACTGACCTATGTTCCGGGCGAGAAAACGACGGTCAACCATATCTATAAGGCGATAAGCATAATACTTGACCAGAAGTACGACAATGTTGCCTATGACCTTTCCTGCGAGGGAGCAAAGGAGTTGAATGACAGAGTCGGACTTGACGACAATGTGTATTACTATTCCTATGCGTTCAGAACAACGGTTGACGAGCCGGTGACCGGCAAGCTTCAAATCGCCCTGCCGAGCACGCTTGCGCTACTGCGTCCGTTCTCGGAGATGATGGGCATTTACCCCGGCAATCCTGATTCGGTTTACACCGTTGACGAAACATGGAAGCCGAACGACGGACTTGTAAGCGTTGTTTCGGCGAAGTACCCGTTCGATGATCCGTATGTTGACTACGACCCGGAGAATATTCAAACGGGCATCTGGAATGTTATGCCGCTGAGCACGGGCGATCACGGCAACGCAATAGGAATCGGGGTTACTGAGGATGCACTGCTCGATTACTACATGGGTATGATAAAAATGATAGAAAGTCAGCCGATTACGGACTGACGAAATAAAGGAGGAAAATAATAATGAATAAAAAAACAAAATACACGGGCACACGAACCGAAAAAAATCTCTTGGCGGCATTTACGGGCGAGTCGGAGGCGAGGAACAAGTACACCTATTTTGCCTCCGTTGCAAAGAAGCAGGGCTATGAGCAGATTGCAGAGCTGTTTTTGAAAACGGCTGCCAACGAAAAGGAGCACGCAAAGCTCTGGTTCAAGGAGCTTGAGGGTATCGGCGACACGAAGGAGAATCTCGAGAGTGCGGCTGAGGGAGAATACTTTGAGTGGATAGACATGTATGACAGCTTCGCCAAAATTGCCGATGAGGAGGGCTTCCCGGAGCTTGCCGAACGCTTCCGTTTGGTTGCAGCCATTGAAAAGCGGCATGAGGAGCGTTTCCGCACGCTGCTGAACAATATCAAGACATCGCAGGTTTTTGAAAAAAGCGAGGTCAAAATTTGGGAGTGCCGCAACTGCGGACATATCGTTATCGATGTAAGAGTACCCAACGAATGCCCGGTTTGCCGTCATCCGGAAAGCTTTTTTGAAATTTGTGCCGACAATTATTGATGCCAAATTGTGCGGTGTTGCCTTGAATAAATGTGCACCTTCGGGATAAATTAAAACCGGAGGTGCTTTTTCATTGAAGCAATGTATTCGGATAATCAGCATGATCTGCTTTTTCGTCTCGGGCGTTATAATGATGCTCGTTATCGTGGGCTATGTCCGCATACCCGATGAAATGACGATAGGCGAATATGATGAAATGAATGTCGGAAAGGCCTATGTCTGTCAGGCTCTTGTCAACAGCAGCACGGAAGAGGCTTCTTCCGTTGAAGCCGAATACCTGACCTCCGTCAAGCTCTTTAATCTTTTTCCCGTTAAATCCGCAAGAGTTAAAGTCTCCCGCCGAAAATATGTTGTCCCCGGAGGAAACGCTTTCGGAATCCGCCTGTATACAAAGGGCGTAATGGTTATCCGTATTGACGCCGTAACGACTGCGTCGGGTAACGCCAGTCCCGGCAGAGCTGCCGGGCTTAAAGAGGGAGACATGATAATCTCCGTTGACGGAGTTGAAGTGTACCGAAACCGTGAGCTTTCGGCAATTTTCGCTTCGAGCGGCGGCAAAACGCTGAAGCTGAAAATTGAACGAGAGGCAAAAACGAGGGAGATAGACTTCACTCCCGTGCTTTGCGCAGAGGATTCGACCTACAAGGGCGGCCTTTGGATAAGGGACAGCACGGCGGGGATAGGCACGGTCACATGGTATGACAGGACAAACGGAATTTTTGCCGGTTTGGGTCATGCCGTTTGCGATACGGATACGGGGGAGATAATGCCCCTTTCGGGCGGAGATGCGGTCGAAGCCCTGATAAAGGGGTGCTATAAGGGCACAAACGGCAGCGCCGGCGAGCTGTGCGGAGTTTTTTCCGCCGGCACGATAGGAAGCCTCTATATCAACGGCGACACGGGCGTTTACGGAATAATGGATTCCTTTGACGACAGCGAAAGGGTTGTTCCGGTCGCTCTGCGTCAGGAGGTGAAAACCGGCGCTGCTCAGATAATTTGCACCGTGGACGACGGCGGCTCGGCATACTACGATATCGAGATCGAAAAGATAATCGACAGCAAGGATAACCGGCGGAATCTTGTTCTGCGGGTTACGGATAAAAAGCTGCTTGAGAAAACGGGCGGTATAGTTCAGGGTATGAGCGGCAGTCCGATAATTCAAAACGGAATGCTGGTCGGGGCGGTCACCCATGTTTTTGTTGACGACCCGACCGAGGGCTACGGAATTTTTGCCCAGAGCATGACCGATACAGCCAAGGAGGTAGAGCAGTACCTCAAAGCGTCATAAAAAGATGTCATTTTACACAAATTATAACGAATAAACTTAAAATAATTGCCTTTTTGTTCCGTTGACTTTAGAGCCTTGCTATGTTACAATGTAGTCACATCAGAGAGGTTCTTTGTGACTGACGGAATTGTGGATCACCACAGGGGAGCAGAGAACAATATAAGCCGACCGTCTGGGCACACTTATCAACCTAATTTGGATAAGTGCGCCCTTATTTTTTACGGAGGAATATTTTATGAAAAAAATCGCCGTTATCATGGGAAGCGACAGTGATCTTCCCGTAGTTAAAAAGGCAGTTGGAGTTCTTGAGGAATTCAATGCGCCGTACGAGGTGCACATTTTCTCGGCTCACCGAACTCCCGATGAGGCTGCCGAGTTCAGCCGAAATGCAAGAGAAAACGGCTTCGGGGCTATAATTGCAGCCGCAGGTATGGCGGCTCACCTTGCCGGAGCTATTGCAGCCAACACCACACTTCCGGTTGTCGGAATTCCGATCGCTTCGGGCGGAATGGGCGGTATTGACGCACTGTTATCAACGGTTCAGATGCCAACGGGTATACCTGTTGCGACCGTTGCGATAAACGGTGCTGCCAATGCCGCCTTTTTGTGTCTGCAAATGCTTGCGCTCTCCGACGAGAAGCTTGCCGCAAAAATACTCGAAAGACGCAAAAAGGACAGCGAGGCGGTTCTTGAAAAGGACAGAACCGTTATGGATAAATTGAAAAAGAACGCCGATTAAACCGGAGTGCTTAATAAATCGAAAGGAATGGTCAATCATGAAAAAATGCGAACAGATCTATGAGGGAAAGGCAAAGAAGGTTTTTGCAACGGAGGATCCCGAGTGCGTTATCGTTTCCTACAAGGACGATGCAACGGCATTCGACGGACTCAAAAAGGGAACTATCGCAGGCAAGGGCGTTGTGAACAACAAGATGTCCAATTACCTTATGCAGCTGCTTGAAAAGCAGGGCGTTCCCACTCACTATATTGAGGAAATTTCAGACCGTGAAACCATCGTTCGTAAGGTCAAGATCGTTCCTCTTGAGGTAATTATCAGAAATATCTCCGCCGGCTCGTTTGCGAAGCGTTACGGCGTTGAGGAGGGCATCGTTTTTGACGAGCCGACGATCGAGTTTTCCTATAAGAACGACGATCTTCACGATCCGCTCATCAATTCCTATCATGCCCTCGCTCTCGGACTTGCAACCAAGCAGGAGATTGAGAATATAAAGTCGATGGCATTCAAGGTCAATTCCGTTCTCAAGGAATATTTCAAGAGCCTCGGCGTGACCCTTGTCGATTTCAAGCTTGAGTTCGGCAGACTTTCGGACGGCACGATAGTTCTCGCTGACGAGATCTCGCCTGATACCTGCCGCTTCTGGGACAGCGAAACGAACGAAAAGCTTGATAAGGATCGCTTCCGTCGTGACCTCGGCGGAGTTGAGGACGCTTACGCAGAAATGATGAAAAGAGTTTTCAAATAAGAAACGGAGCTTTTTATGTCGAATATACATGAAGAATGCGGAGTTTTCGGCGTTTACGCCAAGCAATCTCATGAGATTGCAAAAACCGTTTATTACGGGCTTTATGCCCTCCAGCACAGGGGACAGGAATCCTGCGGAATCGTCGTGAACGACGACGGACTTTTTACCACATATAAGGACACGGGACTCGTCAACGATGTTTTCACTCCCGAGCGTCTCGCCGGCTTCGGACAGGGCAATATTGCAATCGGCCATGTCCGCTACGGTACGACCGGCGGCTCGGCAAGGGACAACGCCCAGCCGATAGTCGTCAACCACATAAACGGCAGGGTCGCCCTCGCTCATAACGGTAACCTTACCAATTCATATGAGCTGCGCAGTGCGCTTGAAATGAAAGGCTCGATTTTCCACACCACATCGGATACCGAGGTTATTTCATACATCATAACCGAGGAAAGGCTCACCGCACCCTCAATCGAGGAGGCGGTCAACCGTGCACTGAACCGTATCAAGGGCGCATATTCCCTTGTTATAATGTCTCCGACAAAGATGATAGCCGCCCGTGACGAAATGGGCTTTCGTCCGCTTTGTATCGGCAAGCTGCCCGAAAACGGCGGATATATCGCAGCCTCCGAAAGCTGTGCGCTTGACGCTGTCGGCGCAGAGTTTGTCAGAGATGTCGAGCCGGGAGAGATAGTCGTTTTCGACGGCAAAACGGTTCGCAGTATCAAGGATCATTGCAACAAGGAAAAGCCTCACACCTGCGTTTTTGAATACATTTATTTTGCTCGACCCGATTCGGTGATCGACGGCGCAAGCGTGCACGAGGCGAGAATTCGAGCAGGCGCATTTCTGGCTCTTGAGCATCCCGTTCAGGCGGATGTTGTTATCGGCGTTCCCGATTCGGGACTTGACGCTGCCCTCGGCTTTGCCAAGCAGTCGGGAATACCGTATGAAATAGGCTTTATCAAGAACAAATATATCGGCAGAACCTTTATTTCTCCGGGTCAGGAGAGCCGCACGGATCAGGTGCGCATAAAGCTCAACCCGATAACGAAGGTAATCAAGGGCAAAAGGGTCGTTATGATAGATGATTCCATCGTCCGAGGAACGACAAGTGCACGGATAGTCAAGCTTTTGAGAAATGCCGGGGCAAAGGAGATACATATGCGTGTTTCCGCTCCGCCGTTCCTAAATCCCTGCTATTACGGTACGGATATAGATTCCCGAGATAATCTCATCGCCTGCCACCATACCGTTGAGGAAACGGCAAGAATAATCGGCGTTGATTCGCTCGGCTACCTGAGCGTTGACAATGTTAAAAAGATTGCCTGCGGCGGCTGCGGCAACGGCTACTGCACGGCTTGCTTTGACGGAATTTACCCGACCGAGGTTCCAGTCGAAACGCACAAGAGCAAGTTTGAATATAAAATTTCCGAAAGACAAAAGGAGAAAAAGTGATGAACACAAAATCACATTCAGAGAGCTACGCCGCAGCCGGCGTGGATATAACGGCAGGCTACAGGGCTGTAGAATTGATGAAAACGCACATCGCAAGAACGCTGACCTCCGGCGTGTGCTCCGATGTCGGCGGCTTCGGCGGTATGTTTGAGCTTGACACGGCGGGCATGGAAAAGCCTGTTCTTGTCAGCGGCACGGACGGTGTGGGTACAAAGCTCAAGCTCGCCTTTCTCATGGATAAGCACGACACGGTCGGTATCGACTGCGTTGCAATGTGTGTAAATGATATTATCTGCTGCGGAGCGAAGCCGCTTTTCTTCCTTGATTACATAGCCTGCGGCAAAAATGTTCCCAAAAAAATAGCCTCGATAGTTTCCGGCGTTGCCGAGGGCTGCGTTCAAAGCGGAGCGGCTCTCATCGGCGGCGAAACGGCGGAAATGCCGGGCTTTTATCCCGTGGACGAATATGACCTTGCCGGCTTCTCCGTCGGCGTTGTCGATAAATCGAAGATACTTGATCCGTCAACGATGAAGGTCGGAGATGTCGTTATCGCCCTTCCGTCAAGCGGAGTACATTCTAACGGATTTTCGCTCGTCAGAAAGGTATTTGATGTTGAAAACAGCGATATCAAGTCTCCGCGCGAGGAGCTGGGCGGCAGGTCGATAGGCGAAACGCTGCTCACCCCAACGAGGATATATGTTAAGCCCGTGCTTGCGCTTCTTGAGCAGGTCAGGGTTAAGGGCATTTCGCACATCACCGGCGGCGGCTTCTATGAAAATATTCCGAGAAGCATTCCCGACGGACTCGGTGCAGTGATTGATCGCAGCGCCGTCAGGGTCTTGCCGATCTTTGACCTCATTGCCAAGGAGGGAGGCATTTCCGAAAGGGATATGTTCAACACCTTTAACATGGGCGTCGGAATGAGCGTTGTTGTCGCTCCCGAAGATGCGCAGAGGTCGGTCGATATCCTCAAGGCAAACGGAGAGGACGCCTATATCATCGGAAAAATAGAAAAATCAGAGGATAAAATAACAATATGCTGAATGAATTTTGCGATAAAGCGAGAATAGCCGTGCTTGTTTCGGGCGGCGGAACAAATTTGCAGGCTCTTATCGACGCTGAGAAAAGCGGAATTATCAAAAGCGGAAAAATCGTCCTTGTCGTTTCGAGCAGCGAGGACGCATATGCGCTCAAAAGAGCCGAAAGCGCCGGAATAAAAACGGCGGTTGTGTCGAAAAAAAGCTGCGCCGATCAGGCAGAATTTGAGAACAGAATATTGAAGAAGCTTGAGGAATGCGGAACGCACATGATAGTGCTTGCCGGATTTATGAGCATTCTCGGCTCGGATTTTGTGTCGCACTATCCGGAAAGAATGATCAATGTTCACCCGTCGCTTATCCCGTCGTTCTGCGGCGAGGGCTTTTACGGGCTGAGGGTTCACCGTGCAGCTCTCGATTACGGGGTCAAGGTCACGGGCGCAACCGTGCACTATGTCAACGAAATACCCGACGGAGGAAAAATAATTCTTCAAAAGGCGGTCGATATCGAGGATGGCGACACTCCGGAAATTCTTCAAAAAAGAGTAATGGAGCAGGCGGAATGGAAGCTTCTTCCACAGGCGACCGAGCTTGTCTGCGCAGAAATAAGGAAAGGACGCTTGAAATGAATATTTACGAAGTCAAAACGATGAAAGCCCGCATTGAGGGCAATCCGTATGTCGGCAGGGGAATCGTGATAGGCAGATCCGCCGACGGTAAAAAGGCTGCAACGGCGTATTTCATAATGGGCAGAAGTGCAAACAGCCGCAATCGTGTGTTTACAATGAAGAACGGTGAGGTTTTTACAGAGCCGTTCGACGCTTCAAAGGTCGAAGATCCGTCGCTGATAATTTATGCTGCGGTGAGAAGTTTCGACAACAGGCTCATTGTCACCAACGGCGACCAAACGGACACAATTTACGACGGTGTGAAGGGCGGCAAAAGCTTTTCCGAAAGCCTTGAAAGCCGTGAATTTGAGCCGGACGCACCGAATTTTACTCCCAGAATCAGCGGAATGCTGACCTTTACAGAAAACGGCTTCGGCTATGAAATGAGTATTCTCAAAAGCCTTGACGAGGACGGAAGCAACTGCGCAAGATACAGCTTTTCCTATCCGTCGAAGCCCGGCTTGGGTCACTTTATTCACACCTATGTCACGGACGGCAACCCCATACCGACCTTTCAGGGCGAGCCGGAGCGCATCGCTGTTCCCGACAGCATAGACGAGCTTGCCGATGAAATTTGGAATAACCTTGACGAAAACAATAAAATATCACTCTATGTAAGGTATACCGACCTCGCCGACGGCAGCTGTGAGGAAAGGATTATCAACAAAAATTGCCGATGAAAGGACAGACGGAGCATGAAAGAATTTGAACTTAAATACGGCTGCAACCCCAATCAGAAGCCGGCAAAAATCTTTATGGAGGATGGCGGCGAGCTGCCGATAAAAATCCTCTGCGGCAGACCCGGATACATAAATTTCCTTGACGCATTCAATGCGTGGCAGCTTGTCAGGGAGCTTAAAGAGGCTCTCGGTCTTCCGGCTGCGACATCATTCAAGCATGTTAGCCCGACCTCGGCGGCTGTCGGAATTCCGCTCTCGGACAAGCTCAAAAGGGCTTGCTTTGTCGATGATATAGATGGTCTTGACTCATCGCCGCTTGCCTGTGCCTTTGCCAGAGCGAGAGGAACGGACAGAATGTGCTCGTTTGGCGATTTTATCGCCCTTTCCGATGTTTGCGATGTTACGACGGCAAAGCTCATCAAGCGTGAGGTTTCCGACGGAATAATTGCACCCGGCTACGAGCCTGAAGCTCTTGAAATTCTTAAATCGAAGCGAAAGGGTAACTACAATATCGTTGAGATCGACCCGTCATATACGCCCGCTCCGATCGAACGCAAGCAGGTATACGGCGTGACCTTCGAGCAGGGTAGGAACAATTTTGAAATAAACGCTTCGCTGCTTGAAAATGTTGTAACGAAGAACAGGGAGCTGCCCGACTCGGCAAAAAGAGATCTCATTGTTTCGCTCATCACTCTTAAATATACCCAGTCCAATTCGGTCTGCTATGCCGTTGACGGACAGGCGATCGGCGTCGGCGCAGGTCAGCAGTCAAGAATTCACTGCACCCGTCTTGCCGGCGGAAAGGCGGACACATGGTTTTTGCGCCAAAGCGACAGGGTGCTGGAGCTTCCGTTCCTCGACTCTCTCGGCAGACCTGAGAGGGATAATGTTATCGACGGCTACATCAACAAGAACGAGGAGGATGTTTGCGCCGACGGCAATTGGCAGAAGTATTTTTCATGCCGTCCGAAGCCTTTTACAGAGGCTGAGCAGCGTGAATATCTCAGCACAATCAGCGGAGTGGCTCTCGGCTCGGACGCCTTCTTCCCGTTCGGCGACAATGTTGAGCGTGCCTATAAAAGCGGCGTAAGCTATATCGCACAGCCCGGCGGTTCAATCCGTGATGACCTTGTCATTGAGGCCTGCGACGAAAGAAACATCGCCATGGCGTTCACGGGTATGCGCCTTTTTCACCATTGATAGACGGAAGATTTTAGATGTTAGACTTTAGACTTTGCGAAAAATTAAAAACTGCTTTTTTCACAAACAACATCTATATTGGCGGCTATGTTACGGTAAAATTGCATAGATGAAAAAGAAAACTCCCTGCAAAATAAATATTAAGGCAATACCGCACAAATTGATGCGCACGCCTTGCTTGAAGCTGTTTCCGTCATGCTGCACAAAAATTTCTTGACTTGCGTCAGCAAGCC